>JAKRWE010000069.1 GCA_024712425.1 Chromatiales bacterium | reverse complement strand
GCCTCCCGTCGCCCGTGTCAAAAAACGACGGAAAGGGTACGGCCACATGGCCCGGAATGCCCCGATGGGTGGGTCAAAATTGTTGGCCATAGGTGGGTCAGAATAGATGGGCATTAACACCACCCAGATCGCTGTATTGCCGGGTATGCGTCCATGCGCGGGGGTCCTGCCGGGATGCGAAGCGACCGCGGATTCGGATGTTATCGAAGACTCCATGACCGGCTTGATACGCCTGCCAGATCGTGAAGGCAAGAAAAAGCGTCCAGGGCGAAGCGTGAATGCTTTTCATAACTGAAAAGCCCGTCTCGGGGACGGGCTTTCGAATTGGTAGGCGCGAGTGGATTCGAACCACCGACCCCCACCATGTCAAGGTGGTGCTCTAACCAACTGAGCTACGCGCCTGTCGTCTCGACAGATGGCGCATTATACGGTGGATCCAAATAGAGTCAATGCCGATATAAGGTGCTGTTTCTCCTCCAGAAAGCGGAACTCCGGCTACCTTTGGAATCGCCGCATGCCTGCTCCGCCATTTGTTTCTCCACGAAAGACCTGAGGCCATCAATTTGCACGATTGGCCTATCGTAGCCCATCCATAGCCCATTTTTGGCCTATCCGTAGCCCACGTCCCCGGCACCACGCGGAAAAAACGAATACCACCATAATACCGACACAGATTCCCAGGTAATGTTTCGATGTGGAAACGTCTTGGAGATTCGGAGTCTGATGAGCAGCATCCCTTTATCCTGGCTCCATATAAGGGGCCACCCCAATCTTCGATACCTTGCGTGGCCCAATGGAGTGGAGCGGCACCCGGAAACCCATCTTCACCGGCTATCCATCGCCTTGAGGCGCCTTTTCCGCCAGATCTGTACCGCGATTCATGATCTCGAGAGGCTCCGCCCCGGATTTCGCCTTCCTCGGATTCCATTCCTCGGCCTTCATCGGGTTACGGTTGGTTCGTGTTCCCCGCAACACGCTTCATCATACGGATCAGCGTAGTTCGCGCTGACGCAGTACTTCGTACAGGCACACCCCGGTAGCCACTGACACGTTGAGGCTGTCGACACCGCCCAGCATCGGCAATGACACCAGCAGATCGCACTGCTCACGCGTCAGGCGCCGCATGCCGCTGCCCTCCGCGCCCATCACGATGCCCAAAGGCCCTCTCAGATCGGCCCGGTACAGGGGCGTTTCCGCCTCGCCGGCCGTTCCCACCAGAAAAATCCGGTAGGTCTCCTGCAGGTGGCGCATACTACGCGCAAGGTTGGTCACCTGGATGAATGGCACGTTCTCTGCCGCGCCGCTGGCCACCTTGCACACCGTGGGTGTCAGGCCAACCGACTTTTCACGCGGCGCGATCACCGCGTGCGCGCCGGCGCCATCCGCCGTGCGCAGGCAGGCGCCCAGGTTGTGCGGATCGGTCACCCCGTCCAGGATGAGCAGGAACGGCGGTTCGTCGAGAGCACCCATCAGCGCATCCAGATCGGCCTCCGAACCGGCTGCCGGCGCCCGGGTGCGCGCCAGGACCCCCTGGTGGTTCACGCCGGGCAGCAGACCATCCAGGCGTCTGCGCTCGACCCGTTGCACCGACACCCCGAGATCACACGCCTGCGCCAACAGCGGCGCCAGGCGGCGATCCCTGCGCCGCTCGTCGACCAGCACCTCGTGAACCTGGCCGGCACCATGGC
Source organism: Chromatiales bacterium (assembly GCA_024712425.1). Classification (GTDB taxonomy): domain Bacteria; phylum Pseudomonadota; class Gammaproteobacteria; order Chromatiales; family Chromatiaceae; genus MONJU. The sequence continues at coordinate 12,958 of JAKRWE010000069.1, read as the reverse complement.
CCAGGGCGCTGCGCACGGCGTGGATGCCGCCGATCCAGTGGTCGGATCGCGCGCTCACGAACGCGGCTTGCGGCCCGGGCGACGTCTGCCACCCCCTTTCTTCGCCGGGCGCTTCCTGGAACCCTTATTGCGTGACCAGCCCTTCGGGTTGTCCGGCTCCACAAGACGCCAGCTGGTGGTCTCGCCCTGCGCGTTGGGTTCGCTCTCGGCGGTCCAGACCCCGTCCTCTTTCTGCCTTGCGCCGGATATTGGCTTACGCGACTTGCGGCCGTTCTCACCGCCGTCCGCCGTCTTTTGTGCGGGGCGCTTGCGACCACGCTGCTTGTTCCGCACCTCCCCACCGGCACCGTCTGCCAGCACGAAGTCGATCTTCCGATCGTCCATGTTGACCGCCGCCACCTTCACATCGATCAGATCGCCCAGGCGGTAGACCTTGCCGGTCCGCTCTCCGGTCAGACGGCGCCCGATCGGGTCAAAGTGGAAATAATCCCGATCGAGCGCCGTGATATGTACCAGGCCGGTGATGTAGATGTCGTCCAGTTCCACGAACAGGCCAAAGCTGTTGGCGCTGACGATCCGGCCCTGGAAATCCATCCCCACCTTGTCCAGCATGAACTCGCACTTGAGCGCGTCGGTGGAGTCGCGCGAGGCCTCGTCTGCGCGCCGCTCCACGGCCGAACAATGCCCCCCCATCGTTGCCAGCTGGCTGTGGGTATACGGAAAATCGTCCGGCTTGCCTCCGGTCAGCAGGTGACGGATGGCGCGGTGCACCATCAGGTCCGGGTAACGCCGGATGGGCGAGGTGAAGTGCGCATAGGCCGGCAGGGCGAGGCCGAAATGGCCCTGGTTCTCGGCCGCGTAGACCGCCTGCATCATGGAACGCAGCAACACGGCCTGGATGAGGTGGTAATCCGATCGCCCGGCGGCCTTTTCCAGCAGATCGGCATAATCCTTGGCGGTAGGCGTGGGCATCCCCTCCAGGTTCAGACCCAGCTCGTGCAGGAAGGCCTGCAGATCCTCCAGTTTTTCAGGACTTGGACGTTCGTGGTTGCGGAACAACGCCGGCATCTTGTGGCGCAGCAGGTGACGCGCCGCCGCCACGTTGGCCGAGAGCATGCACTCCTCGATCATGCGGTGCGCATCGTGTCGCACCAGCGGTATTACCTCAGCCACCTTGCCGTTGTCATCGAAGCGGAACTTGGTCTCTATACTGTCGAAATCGATCGCACCGCGCTCGGCACGCGCCTTGTGCAATATCTTGAACAGGGCATGCAGATTCTGCAGGTGGGGGAATACCGCCGCGTACTCCTCGCGCAGCGCCTCGTCGCCCTGCAGCATGGCCCAGACCTTGTCGTAGGTCAGGCGCGCATGCGAGTTCATCAGGCCCTCGAAGAAACGCGAGCGGTAGAGCTTGCCCTCGGCGTCGAAATACATCTCCGCCACCATGCACAACCGGTCCACCCGGGGATTGATGGAACACAGGCCGTTGGAGAGCACCTCCGGCAGCATCGGCACCACCCGGTCGGGGAAGTACACCGAGGTGCCGCGCTTGTAGGCCTCGTCATCCAACGGCGAGCCCGGCTTCACATAGGCCGAGACGTCCGCGATCGCCACCAGCAGACGCCAGCCCTTCTTGGTCGGCTGGCAGTAGACCGCATCGTCGAAATCGCGCGCGTCCTCGCCATCGATGGTGACCAGCGGCGTGTCGCGCAGGTCCACCCGGCCCTCCTTCGCCTCCTCGGGCACCTCCTCGGTCAGCCCGGCGATCTGACCCAGCACCTCTTGCGGCCACTCGACCGGGATATCGTGGGCGCGGATGGCGACATCGGTCTCCATACCCGGCGCCATGTGATCGCCGAGCACCTCGGTGACATGACCGATCGGCTGACGCCATTCGCTGGGATGCTCGTCGATCTCCACCACCACCATCTGGCCGTCGGCTGCGCCGCCCATACCGTCGGGCGGGATCAGTATCTGGTGGGTGATGCGCTTGTTGTCCGGCACCACGAAGGCAACGCCCTTCTCGACGTGCAGGCGCCCCACCACATGGGCAAAGCCCCGCTCCACCACCTCGACCACGGACCCTTCCTTGCGCCCGCGCCGGTCCATGCCCGAAATCTGGCTGACGATACGGTCGCCATGCCAGACCTTGCGCATCTCGCGCAGCACCAGGAACAGATCCTCGCCGCCCTCATCCGGCTTGAGGAAGCCGAAACCGTCGGGGTGCCCGATCACCCGGCCGGGGATCATGTCCTCCTTGTTCACCACACAGTAGCCGCCGCGCCGGTTGCGCACCAGTTGGGCGTCACGGGTCATCGCCTTTACGCGCCGCGACAGCGCCTCGATCTGCTCTTCCCCGATCTGCAGCGCTGCCGCCAGCTCCTTGAAGGAGACCGGGCAGCCCTGCTCGTCGATGAGTTCCATGATGAACTCCCGACTGGGGATGGGATTCTCGTATTTCTTTGCCTCGCGCTCGAAATGGGGATCTTTGCCGCGCCCCTTGCGCGACTTGTTACGTCTTGTCACTCAGTCACTTGCCTTGTAGAAAATGTGGCGCCATTGTACGTTGACAGACGGAATCTGTCGCCGTATATTACGCGCCTTCGATACCCTGCCTGGGTGGTGAAATTGGTAGACACGCTAGCTTCAGGTGCTAGTGGGGGCAACCCCGTGGAGGTTCAAATCCTCTCCCAGGCACCATATTCGAAAAGCCTCAAGCTTTAACGGTTTGAGGCTTTTTTATTGACCTGCCGCTGTCAATCCCTCTTCTCCTCGGACACGTTTCCGTTCTGCGCCACCCCGTCGGGGTCGTCCTCGGCATGCTCGCCGGTCCCAGAGTTCTGGGCAGAAGGCCTTGTACCCGTCGAGAGCGCCAATATGACGTTCGCCAAGACCACAACAAGAACAATGGCTTCGACATCAATCCCCTTCGCAATCCCGGTCCACAGCACCCGTCTGGTTTGGCTAGCCCCCCCTGCGCATGGTTAGTCCGGGCAGACTACTCGGAATCGCCGATCTTGAGGTTGGGCAGATCGGCACTGCCCATGATGCCCAGCACCGCACCCACGCACAGGAAAAAGAAGGTCGAGGCCATGAGGCTGGCGGAGATGGGGTTGTTGGCCCCCACGCTGTCCAGCCGCAGGTACAGCAGGACGCCCGTAACCAGCGCCAGCACGAAGCTGAGGCCGGCAGAAACAATCGAAATCTTCTGTAACAGGCCTTTTTCCCTGATCATGGGGTGCTCCTTGGATCATTCACAGCTGTCTGGAAACTCGTCGTTCTTGGCCGGCGTCTGCATGCGCACTACCGCCTGGGCCACGATGGGTATACGAGGATACCCCTTTCCGTCGAGTTCGTCTGCACGGTAACAGGCGGCCTGAAACTCGCCCACCGGCGGGGCCTTCCAGCCGGCGTAGGGCTCGCCTTTGGGGACGCGCGACACACTGCTGCTGCGCATGCCCATGACCCACTTGACCGTATTCGCCACGATCGGCACATACATGGGGTAACAATAGGTGACGCGCAGCTTGAGCAGGTTGGCGTCCTGGATGGACACCGCGGGCGCCCCCTTGGGCTGCGCAGAACGATAGCGCAGATGATCGTTGGGGATCATCATCTTCCCCTTGATCGCATCGGCATCGCCCGGGATCCCGACCACGTCTGCCGCGGGCACGCCGAAGGCAATGGTGGAAAACTGCTCCCTGCCGGGACTGATACGCTCGATGCAGGCAAAACGCCCATTGCTGATTTCATCCTCGAACAGACGATCACGCGCCTGCTGCACCGATTTTACCTTTTTTACCTTGTCCATGGAGCTGTCGCCCGGGTCGACCGATGTATACAGTGGAGCCAGGCCCCGCGCCAGCGCGTATTCGATGGCGCGCCTGTCCGCATAGTTCACCGCGCCGGCACGGGCCGCCTCGAAGGCAGCATAGTCCAGGGTCAGCTTGGCGTTATAGATCAGGCCAAACTGGACAATGCCCAGCAGCAGGAGCAGCGCCACGAACAGGACGATCAGGGTCTCCACCATCGCCTGACCACGAGCGAAGCGGGGATTATTTGGCTGTCGGCGCCGCATGATCTCTCTCGGGCAAACGCATCACGCCATCGGACAACTCGAGTGCCCGTGGATACAGCGGCCCCTTTGGATCGGCGTACTGCAGCATCCGGGTCAGGCTGTTGGTCGCCTGCCGGAGATAGAGAATCGACATATTGTGCCAGGCCCGATCCAGGGCCGGGTTGAGCTGGACCGCCTTGCGGTAGGCCTCTATCGCCTGATCAGGCTGTGCCGCCGGGCACGCAGGTTGCCGAGCCGGAACCACAGAAGGGCGTCACCGGGAATCGCCTCGACCAGCCTCTCGTACAATGGCAGCGCCTTCTGGTAATCATGCACCTGATAAGTGGCAGCCGCTTGCTGGCGCAATTGCAGCAGGTCATCGCTGCCCCCGTTTTCCCGCGCAGGATTACTTACGCAGCCCGAGAGCAGGAACAGAAGCAACACCAGGGCACTAAGTTTCATTCCAAACGACCTCTTGTCCAGGCTCCAGACCGAGCCGTTGCGCCTCGCCCGCCAACAACTCCAGCGTACCGCGCGCAGGCTGGCCGAGATACGCCAGCGTTGCAATCCATGCACCACCTTGCAGATGCGGGCGGAGGCGTCGATATAGACCAGGTCGATGGCGTAGGCCATTCCAAAACTGTGCACCGAGCGACAGGGCATCAGGTACAGCCCCTGGCTGGGCAGCAGGGGCCTCCTGCCCAGCAGCCCTCTGGCCCGCTCCACCGCATTCTCCGCCACCAGCACCTCCTCCAGCTCGACCCGGCATCCCCTTGGTGACCTAAAGACGACGTTACGCATCCGTTTCACTGCGACAGGAACTTCATCACGATAGGGAAACCGAGCACGATGAAGGTGACCGGGAAGATAAAGGCCACCAGCGGGAATATCAGCTTAACCGGCGCCTGCATGGCCTGCTTTTCGGCCCGCTGGAAGCGTTCGTTGCGCCGCTGGTCCGCCTGGATCCGTAGCGTGGTCGCCATGCTGCCGCCCATGCGCTCGGCCTGCACCACCGCATTCACAAAGCTGCTCACCTCCGGTATGTCCAGGCGAGCACCCATGCGTTTGAGTGCCTCGGCACGTGGCAGGCCGGCGCGCAGGTCACGCATCACGATGCCGAACTCGTTGCGCAAGGCCCCCTTGGGGCCCCTTGTTCATCGCCTGCTGCAGGGCGCCGGAGAGGTTCAGCCCGGCCTCTACCGCCATGGTGATGAAATCGAGGTAGACCGGCAACGCCCGCAACACGTCCTTTTCCCGCCGCTTGCGCGTGTCCGACAACCACACCAGCGGAAACAGGTAGCCGGCCAGGGGAGACAGCAGAACGATCAGCATCGCATGCCGGGGCTGTAATGCAGCAACCAGCACGATTGCCAGCAGCAGGGTGATCAGCGCTGCCACGTAGCGCAGACCGACGAACTCCTCGGCGGACAGGAGGCAGGAGACCCCGGTCCTGTTCAACCGCTTCTCCAACTGGTCCAGGTAACGATTGGAGTAGACCGCCATGACCACGTTCGAGAACAGCTGGATCAGGGGCCACAGGATACGCAGCGCCGGCGGCAGGGGATCCATCCAGGCGCGCTCCTCCTGGGCCTGGTCCGGCGCGGCCCTGGCAACCACCAACACCCAGAAAAACAGGCTGCCGCCGATCAGGCCGGCGGCCATCCAGAACAGGAACTCCATACTCAACATGCCCTCAGACATCGATATGCGTGACCTTGCGTATGAGCACGTAACCCAGGGTCTCCATGACCACCACCACGGCCACGGTCGCCCAACCCGCCGGAGTGGTAACCATCAACGACATGGCCTCCGGTTCGAGGAAGGACAGCAACAACCCGAGAAATACCGGCAACGCGGTCATGACGTAACCCTGCATCTTGCCCTGCGCCGTGAGCGACTCGATCTTGCCCTCCATGTCCGCCTTGCGCCGCAGGGTCTGCGCCAGGGTATCGAGCGTTTCCCCCAGGTTGCCGCCGACCTCGCGCGAAATACGCAGGGCGGCGCCGAACATCTGAAAATCGGGTATCGGCAGGCGCCGTTCCATGTTGCGCAGCGCGATATCGAACTCCACCCCGATGCGCTGTTCACGCAGGAACAACAGAAACTCCTGCGACAGCGGCGCCGGCTGCTCCCGCACCAGGCTCTCCAACGCCATGTTGAGGCTGGAGCCCGCGGACAGGGCGTTGGATATCATGCCCAGGGCATCCGGAAGCTGCCGCTCGAAGGTGCGCAGGCGCTTGCGCCGCAATGCACGATAGACGTAGAAGGGCCCCACCATCAACACGACAAAGGCAACCAGGCTGAGAACGCCATCGCCGGTCGCCATGAACAACAGCAGCGGCACACTGACCAGGGCAATACTGTTGTAGAGAAACAGTCGCTGAGGATCCACGAACAGGAACATGTCCTGCATGTTGACCGAGGCGGTCTCCTTGAACACCGCCTCGTAGTCCCCCCAGAAGCCCTGACCTTTCACCGCAACCACCCAGCCCAGCAGCAGCGCTGCCGCCGCGAAGGCCGCCACCGTCAGCCATTGCAGGGTGTCTATACCCAATGCCTGGAGTTGCTCGATCATTGGAATATCGTCATGTCCACTGGAATGCCTCGCGCCTGCAGCGTCTCGTAGAACTGGGGCACCATGCCGGTGGCGCGGAACTGGCCCACCACCTTGCCATCATTGTCGAAACCCTCCTGCTGGTAGACGAAGATATCGTTCAACTGGACCTTGTCGCCCTCCATCCCGGTGATCTCGGAGATATGGGTGATCTTGCGGCTGCCGTCCGGCATACGACTCTGCTGCACAACGATATCCACAGCCGAAGCGATCTGCTCCCGGATCGCCCGCGAGGGCAGCTCCATGCCCGCCATCAGGACCATGACCTCCAGGCGCGAGATGACGTCACGGGGCGAGTTGGCATGCGCCGTGGTCAGCGAACCATCGTGTCCGGTATTCATTGCCTGGAGCATGTCCAGCGCCTCGCCGCCGCGGCACTCGCCGACCACGATGCGGTCGGGACGCATGCGCAGACAGTTCTTCACCAGGTCGCGGATGGGAATGGCCCCCTTGCCCTCCAGGTTGGGCGGTCGTGCCTCCAACGCCACCACGTGCGACTGGTTCAGCTTCAGTTCCGCCGCATCCTCGACCGTGATGATGCGCTCGCCATCGGGAATGAAGTTGGAGAGGATATTGAGCAGGGTCGTCTTGCCGGAACCGGTACCGCCGGAAATCACGATATTGCAGCGCTGCTCCACGGCCATCTTGAGAAACTGCACCATCGGCGCCTCGATGGTGCCGAAACGAATCAAATCCTCATGGGTTAGTTTCTGCTTGGAGAACTTGCGAATGGTCAGCGAAGGGCCCTTCAACGCAAGCGGCGGAATAATGGCATTGACCCGGGAGCCGTCCTTCAGACGGGCATCCACCATGGGCGAGCTCTCGTCGATCCGCCGGCCCAGAGGCGAGACGATTCTTTCGATGGCCGCCATCACGGTTGCATCGCTGCTGAATGTGATATCGGTCTTTGTCAGCTTGCCGTCCCGCTCGACATAGATATCGTCATAACGGTTGACCATGATCTCGGTGATCGCCTCGTCCGCCAGCAGCTCCTCCAGTGCGCCCAGGCCGACCGCCTCGTTCAACACCTCGCTCTTCAGACGCTCGACATCGATGTAGTCGGGGATCTGCTCGGCCAGGCCCGCGATCACCTCTTCGATCACGGACTGGACCTTGAGCCGCAGTTCGTCCTCGTTCATGCCGGCGACATCGGCGCGCCTCAGATCCATCATGTGCAGCACGTCCTGGTGCACCCGATTGCGCCACAGGTAGAGGCGCTGACGCTCGATATTCTCCACCCTGGCCTCGGGGGTGGCCGCCTCGATGGACTGCCCCACGAAGGTCTCCATGGTCCAGTCGCTGTCCTGCAGGTCCTGCGGATCGCTGCCAGGGGCCGGCCTTCCTCGATGCCCTCGCCCACCGCGGTGCCGATACGGAACTCGTAGGCACCGATGCCGATCACGTCGTTGCTGCGCAGGGGCCCGTAATAGTTGACCTTGTTGCCGTTGACCGAGGTGCCGATGCCATCGCTGGTGTCCTCGATATAGATGCCCTTGTCGGTCATCTCCACCCGGCAATGCACCGGCGCAATGCGCAAGCCGCGTATCTGCACCAGGTTGTCACGCGACTTGCCGATGGTGCACTGCTTGATCATGCAGCGGACACGCTGCTGGGTCTTTCCCTTGTCCGCGATCACCACGACATCAAACATGTTTCTTTCTCCCGTTATACTCAGTCGAGGATATCGTCGTTGCTGTCGATCGCCTTGAGAAAGCGCTGCCGCATCGCCTTGGCGCGAGTCAGCGCCGCCTTGTTCAGCCTGTTCTTCGGATCCACGATATGCGGCGTGATAAAGATCACCAGGTCGCTGCGCTTGTTACGGAAATTGGTCGAGCGGAACAGCTGGCCCAGTATCGGGAGATCCCCCAGCCACTTGAACTTGGTGATGTCCTTGCCGATCTCGTGATTGACCAGGCCGCTAATAACCAACGTCTGTCCATCCTTGAGGCTCACCTCAGTGGTGGTGTTACGCGTCTTGAAACCGGGCACCCCGTTGACGGTGACCGAATTGTCCACAGTGCTGACCTCGGTCTCGACCTTGGCGATCACATTGCCGGTCACCCCTGCCTTCGGCTCGACCTTGAGCAGGATGCCGTAATCCTTGAATTCGATGATGGTGGTCTTGTCCGGGCCTGGCACCGGGATCGGTATCTGCCCGCCCGACAGGAACTTGGCCTTGCCGCCACTGCGGGCGCTGAGCGTGGGCTGGGCCAGGTTCAGGGCGTCCCCGTTACTCACCGCCAGGTTGATCGCCGAGGTGATCAGGGTCGCGATGCCGAAATAACCGATCGCACTGCTGGCGTTGCTTGCTGTCAGTCCCGAGAGCGGGCTCTTGTTGGCCAGTACCGAGGCGGCCGGATCCCCATCCTGGTTGACGTCCTTGGCGAAGCCCAGTGACGGTCCGTTGAACGACGTGGTCCAGTCGATACCGAGATTCTCCAGCGCATTGGTGCTGAATTCGGTGATCTGGACCTTCATGTACACCATGGGCTCCGGCCTGAGCGCCGACTCCCGCGCCAGGTCGAGCAGATCGGGAAAACTGCTCTTGGCCGCCTCGATCACCGCCTTGCCCACCTTGTCGACGGCTCCCTCGAGCACTGCGTATTTGCCAACGCGGCGCACCTTGACACCGGGCACGTTCTCCAGCACCTGGGCAATCTCGCCGATGGTGCTCTGCACAGTGAGATTGATGATGTCGCTGTACTTCGCGGCCACCTTCTCGATCAGCTTGGCCGTCTGCTCACTGACGCTGCCCTCCACGATGGTGTTCTGTCCCACGCACCGGGTGGTGATGCCCGGCAGGTTGCGCAGGCTCTGGGCCACCTCCGAGGAGGTGCGGGAACTGTCGAGCTTGGTGATATAAAGCTTGTGGGTCGTCTCACCGCCATCGGCCCATACCTTGAGCTCGGTGTCCCCCTCCTTCTCCGCCAGCACCAGGAGGTTGCCGTTGTCCAGAATGGAGGTACTGAGCAACTTGCCGTTGCCCACCGCCACGCGGGTGATATGACCCAGGCGCAGGACCTTCATGTCACCCACATGCATCCGGTAGGTATCCGCCAGCGCGGCTCCGGATAGCAACAGGGCCACCAGCAACAGCAACGGCATGCGAATCATTACAAACATTTCTTTTTCTCCGTTCTTCATTCCAGCACCGGGACCTTCTTGAGTGTGAGCACACTGTCCTCCGATACGCCACCAACCAGGTAATCGACGTCGTATCCGGCAGTCCCGTCATTGCCGCCGGGCAGCCCCGCGTTGTCTGCACTGACCCCCGCCAGGACTGTGCCATCGCGCAGGGAAACACTGCCGTCGGCATTGACCACCACATCGGCGGGGTCGACGACACGACCGTCGGCCAATACCAGTTTCCCTTCCTTGTTCAGCCGGGCGCCGTGCAACACAGCACCGCTGGCGGTTACGATGTCGCCGTTCTCATCGGTGTGCAGGGTGCCGGCCACCTGGCCCGCCTTGACGCCCTCGAGCACCTTGCCATCCTTGGTCATCACCGTGCCATCCGCGCGGATCACCACATCCTTGGGATCGACCACCGAGCCATCGGCCAGCACCAGCTTGCCGTCCTTGTTGAGTTTGGCGCCGCTGAGTACCACACCGGAGCCTGTCACCACCGCGCCGTCGGCGAGCTGCCTGACTCCACCGGCCGACCGGGCCGATGCACCCTCCAGCACCGTTTCATCCTCGGCAATCAGGCGTCCATCCTCGGTCAGGTGCAGCTTGTCCGGATTCACCACGGTACCGTCCGCGGTCACCAGCTGCCCCTTGTCGTTCACCCGCAGGCCACGGCCCGACAACACGATGCCTTCCTTGGTCATGAGGGTGCCGTCTTCCGCCACCACCAGATTCTGGTTCGCGAGCACCTTGCCGTCGCGGGTACGGACAACCCCATCCTTGCCGACGACGATATTGCCATCCGCACGGGCGGCGGCCTGACGGATGGCGGCCGCTGCTGCCAGTTTCTGCGCGTGACCCGCAATGGTATCGGCGGAGACCTTGACGAAACCCGAACCGCTGGTGTCCTTGCGATTACGCAACAGCGCCAGCAGGCCCCCTTGTCCAACGCAATGGCCAGCAGCGCCGCCTCCTTGGGCGTCACATTGAGCGTGAGATTGGTGTAGTGCGAATCGGGCCGCGCACCCACCCCGCCACGCAGCAGGCGAACCTTCTCCTCGTAATCACGCGCTGTCGACTGGCCGGTCGCGAGCACCTCGGCATTCTCCAGCACCGGCAGTATCTGGTTGGAGGGCTGCCCCTTCTTCTGCTGCGCCTTGTCGCCCAGGGCCGATGCCGGCAGGTTGACGAACAGATCCACATGGTTCCCGGGCCGTATCAGGCCGGAAATCGAGTTGATCTCGTCCACCTGCACGGTCATGGCGCGCCGCTGTTCCGGGATGGTATCGGAGAAATCGAGCGGAAACTCGCGTCCGATAAAGCTCTTCAGCAACGGCTTGCCCTTGGCGAGATTCTGGATCAGCACCTGCCCCTTGATCGCCTCGAACTCATTCGGACGCACCGCGTTGGGATCCACATAGTCCTGTGGAATGCGGCGCACCGAGAGCGTGGAGGTATCGAGCTTGTCCCCCTTGACCAGATCCCGGGATGCGACCACCACCGCAATCGGCTGGCTCTTGGGCCTCAGCGCCTCGCGCAGTTGCACCTCGCGGGCGTTCAGGTGCAGCACGGAAAGCCCCGCACCCGCCGCCCCCAGCACCAGGGCCACGATCAGCAGCGTCACCGTCTTCTTGTTGTGGCTCTTCACCAAATCAGGTGGGTAACATTCACCGGCAGATACCCTCCGGGTATAGATCGAGTCCACCAAGGTGGAAGTAGATGGCATTGGCAAAGCGCCCCTTGTTGCGGAAACCATGGCTCCGGACTTTGATCGCCTTGATGCGACTGTTGATGCCTTCGGCGGGTCCGTTGCCAACCTTCAGTACAATGGCGTTCAGGATGCCCCACAGGTGTTCCTTGATGGTCTTGGCAACCTTCTTCATCGGCTCCAGCCGACAGCGCACCGCCCAGGACAGCCACCTTTCCCAGCCTTTGCGCGCCCAGGTCTTACTGACGTAACCCCACAACGACATGGCAAACTCCTTGATGGCCCAGGCACGGGCGGTCTTCAGGGTGGAATCGCGTAGTGCCTTGAAGCGCTGTTTCTGCCTGCGTGTCATGTTCTGTGGGCTATACAGCCAGTCGTACTTCGTTCCCTTGAGGTCTGCCTTGCCTGCCTTCATCAGCTTCCTGTGCTCCTCTCGGCGCACTTTGTCGACGGCCTCGCCGAGGTACTTGGCCACATGGAACTTGTCGAAGGCGATCTTGCTCTCAGCCCCGGGTACCATTTCCAGCGCGGCGTTGATAAATGCTGGCCACATGTCCATTGAGACGCTCTCAATGGCCTCCAGGCAGGATCGAGGCAACGCTTCGAACCACCGCTTTAGCCCGAATATTTCATCCGCTTCTCGCTTTTCCGGGCGGTCAGTGGATGGAAGATGTGGTGCCTCGAACGGGACGTGGAAAGGCTCGTGAAGGGCTATTTTCTAGGCTGCAGGCACACCTTTCCCTTACCCCCATTGTTTGTCAACGTGCCGGGGCGGCACTCACCGGAGGTTATCCTGGCACCAGTCGCTCAGCCACGGTGCAGAACAGGCGTTGATAAGGGAAAGCGGTTGAGAGAAGGAACCGGATTCGCCGGGTATTGCGCAAGACGATCGCGCCAACTTTGAGTAGCTTGAGCCGCAACGCGCCGACTTGGGCATGAGCCAGTTCCGTGCCGTGCAGCGCCAGCCGACGGATAGATTCCATCAGCACATAGGCCAGGCTGGATAACAGCAGACGGAACTGGTTGGTCCACCAGTCATGGGCACTGGTGCGATCAGCGAACAGCCCCAGCTGCTGCTCCTTGATCCGGTTCTCCATTTCGCCTCGGGCGCAGTAGACCTTGTGGCTCTTCACCAAATCAGGTGGGTAACATTCACCGGCAGATACCCTCCGGGTATAGATCGAGTCCACCAAGGTGGAAGTAGATGGCATTGGCAAAGCGCCCCTTGTTGCGGAAACCATGGCTCCGGACTTTGATCGCCTTGATGCGACTGTTGATGCCTTCGGCGGGTCCGTTGCCAACCTTCAGTACAATGGCGTTCAGGATGCCCCGCAGGTGTTCCTTGATGGTCTTGGCAACCTTCTTCATCGGCTCCAGCCGACAGCGCACCGCCCAGGACAGCCACCTTTCCCAGCCTTTGCGCGCCCAGGTCTTACTGACGTAACCCCACAAC
>JAKRWE010000068.1 GCA_024712425.1 Chromatiales bacterium | reverse complement strand
CATATCCACCTCCACATCGGTGACCTGCCAAGGTGCCTGGATACCCAGTATCTGGGTGTATAGATCAACGTCTCTCATGCTCCCCTACGCTAAACTACCCACTCGATCAGGGGAAGAGCCAAGAAGATAAAAGCGCTGCGTAGGGTGCGGTTGAGCGCAGCGATACCCGCCGTTTCCGGCCGCGATCGATGGGTTTCGCGAAGCTCAACCCATCCTACCCGTATTTTCCATGATCGAGGGTGTGGCCAGTGACATCAGGGGTCGGAGTCGTTCAACACCGTCAAAGCCCCCTGGCCTGTTCGGAAACGACTTCGACCCCAGGACAGTGAATGGTGGTTGAGCGGGGCTTCGTTGGGCATGAAAAAACCCGCCGCAGCGGGTTTTCGGGACGCAAGCGGGAACGGGGATCGTTTACTTGATCTTGCCTTCCTTGTACATCACGTGCTTGCGCACCACCGGATCGTATTTCTTGATCTCGAACTTGCCGGTCATGGTGCGCTTGTTCTTGGTGGTGGTATAGAAGTGTCCCGTGCCTGCACTGGAGTTCAGGCGGATTTTTTCACGAACAGCCTTGGCCATGATCTAGCTCCTTATACCTTTTCGCCGCGTGCGCGCAGCTCGGCCAGCACAGCGTCGATACCTTTCTTGTCAATGATGCGCATACCGGCCGTGGACACGCGCAGGCGCACGAAGCGCTGCTCGCTCTCCACCCAGAAGCGATGGTAGTGGAGGTTCGGCAGGAAGCGGCGGCGCGTCTTGCGATGCGAGTGGGAAACATTGTTTCCGGTAATCGGCCGCTTGCCCGTTACCTGACAGACTTTAGACATGGTCGGAGCCCTAAAAATTCGGTTAATCTCGTCGCCCCGAAACGAGGGGGCGGGCGGAAAGGCGCGTATTTATACCAGAAGGTCCGGTGTCGATCAACCAGATTTGTCGCTTTATCCATGTAGCCTGGATGAAGCGAAGCGGAATCCGGGGTAGCCCTTACAGCAGCCCTCGCTGGGCCAGGGAGCAGTGTTCGCCATCACCGATCACGATGTGGTCGAGCACCCGCACGTCGATCAGTGCCAGGGCGTCGCGCAGGCGCTCGGTGATACGCCGGTCCGCCTGGCTGGGCTCGGCGATGCCGGACGGGTGATTGTGGCTGAAGATGACGGCTTCGGCATTGTGCGCGAGCGCGCGCCGCACCACCTCGCGCGGGTGCACGCTGGCACCGTCGATGGTGCCGCGGAACAGTTCCTCGTAACTGATCACCCGGTGGCGGTTGTCCAGGAACAGCGCCGAGAAAACCTCGTAGGGGTAGTCGCGCAGCTGTGCGGCGAGGTAGTCGACGGTGCGCTGCGGCGAGTCGATGGCCTGCCCGCGCAGCAGCTGTTCGCCGGCATGCCGGCGGGCCGTCTCCAACACCGCCTGCAGTTGCGCATACTTTGCGTCGCCCAGTCCGGGGGCCTGGCAGAAGGTACGGCGGTCGGCGGCGAGCAGGGCGCGCAGAGAGCCGAAGCGCGTCAGCAGTTCACGTGCCAGATCCACAGCGCTGCGGCCCCGGGTGCCGGTGCGCAGGAAGATCGCCAGCAGCTCCGCTTCGCTCAACGCGCCGGCGCCCTGGCGCAGCAGTTTTCCTGCGGGCGTTCCTGCGCGGGCCAGTCCCTGATGCTCATGTCCTCTTCCCTGAGTTCATTGCGGAGCCTGCAGTGTACTGCAAATCCTCTCGGGAGCGGCTAATCCGAACCCATATCGTTTGTGGTGCGTTGGGGGCTGCCTTGGCAGCGAATGATGAGGGCATGGTTCCGGACAGGGGCGGTGATTCTTCGCGGGCAAGCCCGCTCCTACCAAATCCAGGTGGGTGTTACACTGCGGGTATGACATCCCGGGTTAGTGTTCACTTGCGTTCCCGCCGCATACTGCTGGGAATCACGGCTGGCATTGCCGCCTACAAGGTGGCGGGCCTGGCGCGTCTGCTGGTTTCTGCCGGGGCGGAGGTCCAGGTGGTCATGACGCCCTCGGCAGGGGAGTTCATCGGTGCGATGACCCTGCAGGCGATTACCGGCCGCCCGGTGCGCGAGGCGATCTTCGACGCGCAGCACGAGGCCGCCATGGGGCATATCGAGCTGGCGCGCTGGGCGGAGCTGGTCCTGGTGGCGCCGGCAAGCGCCGATTTCCTGGCCCGCTTGTGCGCCGGAATGGCGGATACGCTGTTGCATACCCTGTGCCTGGCGACGGATGCACCCATTGCCGTGGCGCCGGCCATGAACGTGCGCATGTGGGCCAATCCGGCAAGCCGGGCCAACATGAAGGTACTGGGCGAGCGGGGCGTCATGATCTGGGGACCGGCCTCGGGTGAGCAGGCCTGCGGTGAGCAGGGTCCGGGACGCATGCTGGAGCCGGAGGCCCTGCTGGAAAAGGTGCGGCAGGTCTTTGCCAGCGGACGGTTCGCCGGACGCCGCGTGGTCCTGACCGCGGGACCGACCCGTGAACCGGTGGACGCGGTGCGCTTCGTGGGCAACCGCAGTTCCGGCAAGATGGGATATGCAATCGGGGAGGCGCTGTTGCGGGAGGGGGCGGATGTGACGCTGGTAAGTGGTCCCGTGGCGCTCCCGGTCCCGGCCGGAGCCCGCGTGGTGTCGGTCGAGACCGCGCTCGAGATGCACCGGGCGACACTTGCCGAGGTGGCGGACGCCGATCTCTTCGTGGCCTGCGCGGCGGTGGCGGATTATCGGCCGGTCAGTACTGCGTCACAGAAGATAAAGAAGGATGCCGATACATTGACCCTGGAGCTGGTCAGGAATCCGGATATCCTTCGCGATGTCGCGGCCATGCCGGAACGGCCGTTCTGCGTCGGCTTTGCGGCGGAGACGGAACGGCTCGAGGCGTACGCCGAGGCCAAGCGGCGCGCCAAGGGCGTGGACATGATCGCGGCCAACCAGGTGGGCCGGCAGCAGGGCTTCGAGGCGGACGAGAATGCCCTGCTGGTGTTGTGGGAGGGCGGGCGCACCCGGCTGCCGCAACAGGCGAAGACCCGTCTGGCGGAACAATTGATATCCCTGATTGCGGAACGGATGGATGCACAGACTACAACTCAAGATACTTGATTCGCGCCTGGGGGCGGAATTTCCGCTGCCCGACTACGCTACCGAGGGTTCTGCAGGGATGGACCTGCGTGCCATGCTCGAGGCGCCTCTGGAGCTGGCGCCCGGTGAGACCGAGCTGATCCCGACCGGCATCGCCATCCATATCGGGGATCCTTCCCTGGCAGCCGTGATCCTTCCGCGCTCGGGTCTGGGACACAAGCACGGTATCGTGCTGGGCAACCTGGTGGGGCTGATCGATTCGGACTACCAGGGCCAGTTGTATGTCTCCTGCTGGAATCGCGGTAAGGCGCCGTTCCGGATCGAGATCGGTGAACGGATCGCCCAGCTGGTCCTGCTGCCCGTGGTGCGGGCGGTATTCGAGCAGGTCGACGAATTCGACCAGAGCGAGCGAGGGGCGGGTGGCTTCGGGCACTCGGGGCGCCACTGATGGGACTGCTGAAGCGAAAAAAGGGCAGCGCCACCCCGGCGCCGGAACCGGGCGGGAAGGGAGCCACGGCCGCAAAGGGACGTCCCCTGCTGGCCTATTTTCTTCCGGTCGGCCTGGTGGCGGCCGTGGTGCTGGTCACCCTGTTCTCGATCCAGCAGCTGGGTTCCGCACAGGTGCAGGTGGTGCGGGTCCGTGCCAGCAGCGCGGCACAGTCACTGGCCGACAGGGTGAGTGCCTACGTGGTGGCGCGCCAGGAGGTGCTGGGCCTGGTCAGTCATTCCGCAGCGGTGCGCAAGGCGCTGCAGGGAAAGGACAGGCGTTCGCTGCAGAGTACGGCGGCGGCTGCAAGGAAACTCCTGCCCGAGGCATTGCAGCTGCGCCTGTTTCCGCCTGGACAGGTGTCACCCGATCCCAAGGGCAGGGCCCCCATGGGCTTTGCCGGGGTGGACATGGTGCGGCGTGCGCTTGCCGGCAAGCAGGTCGGCGCGGAGGTCCATCAGATCGATTCGGGGACCCCCTACCTGGCGCTGGCGCGGCCGGTGCGTCAGGGCTCGCAGCTGATTGGCGCCGTGTTCGCGGCCTGGCCCCTGGAGGGCCTGAAGAAGGTGGCGCGGTCCGCCTTGCCCGAGGGGGCACAGCGGCTGTGGCTGGTGCAGGGGGGCGTGGACGGTTACGTGATCGTCGGTAACGGCGATGGTGCGCCCACCGCGGGTGCGGGGAGCGTCGATGTGCACGATGCGGCCTGGCAGGTCTACTACCGCACCGCGAAAACCGGCGAGGCACAGAGCAGCCTGATGCTTTGGGCGTTGCTGGGGGTCGGGCTGCTGGTCATCCTGTTGATCACCTACCTGCAGCAGCGCCTGCTGGCGCGTAATCTGCGCTCGGACATGGCGGTACTTGTGGGCCTGGGCGAGGCGATCGCGGATGGCAACGCCCCGGGGAATAACGGGGTGGCCGTGGCCTCCAGTCGTGATGCTGTGTTGCTGTTGTCGGATATCGCAGGCAAATCGAGTGGACAACCGAGATCGGTGACGGTGAAGGAAGCCGCTGTCCGGCCGGCCGCCGCACCCCGGGAAAAGGAGCCGGCGACGCCGGAATTCTCCGAATCCACCGGCATCGAGGTCGAGGAGTCCAACCAGCGGCCGCCGGTCAAGGCGCCGGCGGCGGTATTCCGTGCCTACGATATAAGGGGTGTGGCGGGCAGGGAGCTGGATGCCGAGTTCGCCATGGGGCTGGGCTGGGCCTTCGGCGAAATGGCGCATGAAAATGGCGTGGCGACCGTTTACGTGGCACATGACCCGCGGCTCAGCAGCCCGGATCTCTACGAGGCCCTGTGCAGTGCGCTCGCGGATATCGGGATACGGGTGGTGGAGCTGGGCATGGCGCCGGCCGCGCTGCTGTATTACGCCATGCACAGGGACGGGGATGCCGGCGCGGTACTGGTGACCGGCAGCCACAACCCGCAGGAATACAACGGCTTCAAGCTGTATCTGCGCACCGAGCCGGTCCAGGGCGAGGCGCTTGCGCATCTGCACGAGCGCATGCAACAGGGCGGATTCGAGTCCCGTCCCGGCTCGCGGGAACAGATCGATCTGAGGCGTGAGTACATGGATGCGGTGGCCCAGGAGGTTGCCCTGACCCGTCCGTTGCACGTGGTCGTGGATGGTGGCAACGGGGCCGCGGGCGGGCTGGCCTGTGCGGTGCTGGAGATGCTGGGTTGCGAGGTCACGCCGCTGTTCTGCGAACCCGACGGGCGCTTCCCGAACCACCACCCGGATCCCTCGCAGCCGGGTAATCTGGCCGCCCTGCAGAGCGAGGTCGTGGAGCGCAATGCCGACCTCGGTATTGCCTTCGATGGAGACGGCGACCGGATTGGCGTGGTCGACGACCAGGGCCAGCCGGTGTGGCCGGAGCATGTCCTGATGCTGTTGGCGACGGATATCCTGCGCCGTCATCCGGGCAGCGACGTGATCTACGATGTCAAGTCCTCGCGCCATCTCGCCGGGTTCGTGCTGGCCCAGGGCGGGCGGCCCATCATGTGGCGTTCCGGCCATACCCGGATGAAGGAGAAGATGCGCGAGACAGGCGCGCTGCTCGGCGGCGAGCTTGCCGGACACTTCTACATCAAGGAACGCTGGTACGGCAGTGACGACGCCATCTACGTGGCGGCGCGGGTGCTAGAAGTGCTTGCAGACGATCCACGACCGTTGCACGAGCAGGTGGCGGAGCTCCCGCATACCCCGGCAACGCCGGAATACCAGTTGCCGCTGTCCGAGGGCGAATCGGATAACCTGATGCAGGTGATCATGGCCCAGGCGAGCTTCCCCGATGCGCGCATCGTCGATCTGGATGGCCTGCGGGTGGAGTTCCCGCAGGCCTGGGGTCTGGTGCGGGCGTCCAACACGGTGCCATCCCTGACCTTCCGTTTCGAGGCGGACGACGAGGCCGAGCTGGAGGCGATCAAGCAACGCTTCAGGGACCTGCTGGATCAGGTCGCACCGAGTAAGATTCCCCCCTTTTGAATGCGAGGTGGCACTATCCCATGGGTCTGAGCGCACAGGCGGCATCCAATGTCGCGCACGTACTTTCTGAGGCGTTGCCGTATATCCGGCGTTTCAGCGGGCGCACGGTCGTCATCAAGTATGGCGGCAATGCCATGACCGACGAGGAGCTGAAGGCCGGTTTCGCGCGTGACGTGGTCCTGATGAAGACGGTCGGGATCAACCCGGTGGTGGTGCACGGCGGCGGCCCGCAGATCGGCAGCCTGCTCCAGCGCCTGGGCAAGGAGACCGAGTTCGTGCAGGGCATGCGGGTGACCGATGCCGAGACCATGGATGTGGTCGAGATGGTGCTTGGCGGCCTGGTCAACAAGGAGATCGTCAACCTGATCAACCAGCACGGCGGCCACGCGGTGGGGCTGACCGGCAAGGACGGCGGGTTGATACACGCGCGCCGCCTGTCGCTGACTTCGCCGGAAACCGATACCAAGCCGTCCGAGATCATCGATATCGGTCACGTCGGCGAGGTGGAGAGCATCGACGCCTCGGTGGTGGACATGCTGGTGCAGGGCGACTTCATTCCCGTGGTGGCCCCGATCGGGGTGGGACGGGACGGGTTCTCGTACAACATCAATGCCGACCTGGTGGCGGGCAAGATGGCGGAGGTGCTGAGCGCCGAGAAGCTGATCCTGCTGACCAATACCAAGGGGCTGCTGGACAAGCAGGGTGAACTGCTGACCGGCCTGAGCACCGCGGATGTGGATGCGCTGATCGCCGACGGCACCATCCACGGCGGGATGCTGCCCAAGATCCGCTGCGCCCTGGATGCGGTCAAGTCCGGGGTCAAGACCTCGCACATCATCGACGGGCGCGTCGCCCACGCTGTGCTGGTGGAACTGTTCACCGATGAAGGTATTGGCACCCTGATCAGCTGACCCATGCCCCGTCCTTCACGCAAGCAACTGATTCTGGAGACCCTGGCCCGGGAGCTGGAGAGCAATCCCGGCGACCGTATCACCACCGCCGGGCTGGCGCGCGCAGTGGGCGTCTCGGAGGCGGCACTGTACCGCCACTTCGCGAGCAAGGCGCGTATGTTCGAGGGCCTGATCGCCTTCGCCGAGGAGAGCGTGTTTGCGCGCATCAATCAGATCCTCGAAGAGGAGAAGGGCACCGAGGCGCGCTGTGCCCGGGTAGTCTATCTGCTGCTGGGCTTCGCGGACCGCAACCCCGGCATCGCACGGGTGCTGTTGGGCGATGCCCTGGTCGGTGAGCGTGAGCGTCTGCTGGAGCGGGTGCAGCAGTTCTTCGAGCGCGTCGAGCTGCAGTTGCGGCAGATACTGCGGGAGGCCGCCTTGCGCAACGACGTCACTCTGCGGGTGGAGGCGGAGGCTGCAGCCGGCTTGTTGACTGCCTTCGTGGAGGGGCGTTTGCACCAGTTCCAGCGCTCCCGTTTCCGGCAGCCCAGCCTGGACGGCTGGGATGCGGACTGGCAGGTGCTGAGCAGCGGTCTATTTGCCCGATAACGCGGTGCCGCGGTTTTCGGCAGCCAGGCGCATGGCGTCCACGAACTGGTCGCGCAGCGCCTGAACCGGCTTGCTGGCACACAGGTCGCGTCCGGCTACCGTCTTCTGGCAGTTCACGTCCAGGAACAGGCGTTCCACGTTGCCCCGCTTCAGCCGCGAAAGGGTCAGGCTCACCTCGTCGGCCTGCTTGGGGATCCGAGTGACCAGGATACGATCACCTATCACCTCCACCGGCGTGCCCGAATGGGATTTGGTCCAGCGCTTTGCACGTGGCCACAGGCGGTCACATTCGGCCTGGTCGCGGCAGGCGAAGGCGCCGGCCACCTGAACGACCCGGGGTTCCGTGCGCGGTTCTTCTATGCCCTGCGTGGTATTGGCGCGGAAGCCGCTCTTGAGCTGCTGGAAACGCCTCAGTTCGCGGTCATAGTGGGCGATGATGCGACGCTTGCTGGCTTCTTTCTCGACGATATCGGAATAAGCGACCTCCAGCAGTTTCTGCAGACTGTCGAGATTCTCCAGTTGCTTGGGTGTGGGTTTCTTGCCCTGGCGCTCGCGTGCCGCGGCCGCGCCCTGCCACTTGGCCAGGCGTGCCTTGAGGCGTTCGATATGGAGTTGCTTGAGCTTGATCTGGGAATCGATCTGCGCGACCTTGCCGTTTCGTACCATTTCGAGATCATCCTCGTTGCGATACATGTTGAGCAGGATGCGGTCCTTGGCGCGTTGCTCGGCCACCGCCTGGTCCTGCAGCTTGCGCAGGCGTTCCAGTTCCTTCTCCCTGGCGATCTCTTCCGGCGTGCGCGCCCGTCCGATCTGCTTGACCGCAATGCCACGGGAATTGAGTTCGGTGTGTCCCTGGTTCACATATTCCGGGGGAATGCTGGTGCCATAGTGCGTAATGCCGTCGGCATCCACCCATTTCTTGATGCCCGCTGCCGCGATGTCCATGGAAAGCAAGGTTACGGCAAGCAGCACGAGGAGCTGGCGTGTGGGAAAAATCAATGTCTTCATCAACAGGTCTGTGTATCGGGTTTCGAACATTATAATCGGCCGGAGTTTATTTCCCTTTAACCCAGGAGTGGCCGTTTCGTGGACCAGCTCATACTCTTTGCCGTTTCGCTGGTCGCCAATACCTTCTCGGCCTTTGCCGGCGGTGGCGCCGGCCTGTTGCAACTGCCCATCCTGATCTTCCTGGGCCTGACCTTCGGCGTGGCGCTTGCGACCCACAAGGTGGCCTCGGTGGCGTTGGGCGTCGGCGCAACCCTGCGTCATTTGCGCGAAGGGACCCTGGAGCGGCGTTTCGTGGTATTCATCCTGGCAACGGGGCTGCCCGGCGTGGTGCTGGGAGCCTCGGTGATTCTGCAGGTGCCCGGTCGCGCGGCCGAGATCGCACTGGGGGTCCTGACGCTCGGGCTGGGGCTCTATTCCGCTGTGCGCAGTGATCTGGGCCAGGAGGTGAGATTGCGCCACCAGTCCGGTGGCGGACTGTGGTTCGGTGGAGTGGTGCTGTTCCTGATCGGGGCCCTGAACGGTTCCCTGACCTCCGGCACCGGTCTGTTCGTGACCCTGTGGCTGGTGCGCTGGTTCGGTGCCGACTACAAGAGCGCGGTGGCCTACACGCTGGTGCTGGTGGGGGTGTTCTGGAACGGGACGGGTGCGCTGACCCTGGGACTGCTGGGCGAGATCCGATGGGACTGGCTGCCGGCGCTGCTGGCCGGTTCGCTACTGGGTGGCTACCTCGGCGCGCACCTGGCGATCCGCCAGGGCAACCGCTGGATCAAGCGGGTGTTCGAGATCGTCACCGTGCTGGTCGGCGTCAAGCTGATATTGGGGTGACTTGCTTTTCAACCACAAAGAGCACAAAGAACACAAAGGCGAGTGTGGCTACAGGTGTCCAGTTTTGCTGTTGTTGCGGTCTACGATGCTCGCGGCGCCCCAATGAGCCGCAATCTGTCGTAAGAGGTGCTGAGGTACGAACCACATCGGGGACCTTTGTGTTCTTCGTGGTGATAGAGCTTTTCTTTCAGATCCCGTACTGCGCCCGGTAGGCGCGGATCTTCTCCAGGGCCTGTGCATCGTTGCCCTGTTCGAGGTAGTCGACCAGGTTCTCCAGACGCACGATGGCGGCGACCGGGATGCCGTAGTCGGCCTCGACCTCCTGGATCGCGGAGCGCTCCCCTTTGCCTTTTTCCTGGCGGTCCAGCGCGATCACCACCCCGGCCGGTTGCGCGCCCTGGGCCTCGATGATGTCCATGGACTCGCGGATCGCGGTGCCGGCGGTGATCACGTCGTCGATGATCAGGATGCGTCCCTGCAGCGGATGACCGACGATGCTGCCGCCCTCGCCGTGGTCCTTGGCCTCCTTGCGGTTGAAGGCGTAGGGGATGTCGATCCCGTGTTGCTCGTACAGCGCCGCGGCGGTTACTGCGGCCAGCGGGATGCCCTTGTAGGCCGGGCCGTACAGGACATCGAATTCGATGCCTGAATCGACGATCGCCTGGGCGTAGGCGCGTCCGAGACGCGACAGGGCAGAGCCGGTGTTGAACAGGCCAGCGTTGAAGAAATAGGGGCTGATACGGCCGGACTTGAGGGTGAACTCGCCGAAGCGCAATACCCTCGCCTCGAGAGCGAAGTCCAGAAACTCGCGTTGATAATCCTGCATGAGATACCTCGTAACGTTGTTATTCTCCGCCAGGTGACTCCTTCGCGGCCAAGGCCGCTCCTACCCAGGGATCCTGCTGGACATGTAGGAGCGAGCCTGCTCGCGAGGCCCTTTGTCTCGGGCACGGTATCAGGCGCACAGGGCAGACCTGGGCAGCGAGTATAATCCCCTGCATGCGTATCATCACGGCAAATCTCAACGGCATCCGCGCCGCCGCGCGCAAGGGCTTCTTCCATTGGCTGCGCCGGCAGAAGGCGGATGTGGTTTGCCTGCAGGAGCTCAAGGCCCAGGTCGACCAGCTCAGCGACTCCATCTTCTGGCCGCCGAGTTTCGACTGCTACTACCACCCGGCCGAGAGAAAGGGCTACAGCGGGGTGGGCATCTACTGCCGGCGCGAACCGGACGAGGTGGTCGAGGGCATCGACTGGCCCGAGTTCGACCGCGAGGGACGCTGGATCGAGGCGCGTTACGGGCGGCTGTGCATCGTCTCGCTGTACCTGCCCTCGGGCTCGTCCAGCGAGGAGCGGCAGCAGGTCAAGTTCCAGGTCATGGACCGCCTGCTGCCCTACCTGGTGGAGCGCCGCGAGCGTGGGGACCAGATGATCATCTGCGGTGACTGGAACATCGCCCACAAGAAGGAAGACCTGAAGAACTGGCGGGGCAACCAGAAGAACTCCGGCTTCCTGCCCGAGGAGCGCGCCTGGATGGACCAGCTGTTCGGCCCCGCCGGTTTCGTGGATGCCTTCCGCGTGGTCAACCAGGAGGAGGGCCAGTACACCTGGTGGTCCAATCGCGGGCGGGCCTGGGAGAAGAACGTGGGCTGGCGCATCGACTACCAGGTGGTCACCCCGGAAATCGCTGAGAAGGTGCGTGCGGCGAAGATCTATAAGGCCAGGCGCTTCTCCGATCATGCGCCCCTGATCATGGACTACGATCTTGAGTATTGAGATCCGGCGCCGCTCCTGGCGCGACACCCTGGCCCATCTGCGTGACTGGCGGGTCCTGCGCATCGGCCTGCTGGGGTTCTCCTCCGGCCTGCCGCTGCTGCTGGTGTTCGGCACCCTGTCTTTCTGGCTGCGCGAGGCGGGGGTGGATCGCTCCACCATTGGTTTCGTCAGCTGGGTGGCGCTCGCCTATGCCTTCAAGGTGTTCTGGTCGCCGCTGGTGGACCACATGCCCCTGCCGCTGCTCACGCGTACCCTGGGGCGGCGCCGTGCCTGGCTGCTGGCCACCCAGGTCGCCATCGCGGCGGGCCTGCTGGGCATGGCGTTCAGCGATCCGGCTGCGGATCTTTCGCACCTGGTGTGGCTGGCGCTGCTGGTGGCCTTCGCCTCGGCCACCCAGGACGTGGCAGTGGACGCCTACCGCATCGAGAGCGCGGAGAAGCGCCTGCAGGGGGTGATGGCCGCCTTCTATACCACCGGCTACCGTGTTGCCATGTTCATCGCCTCGGCCGGCGCGCTGTGGATCGCGGCGCGTTTCGATCCGGACGAGGCCACCTATCAGCAGGCCCCGTGGATGGTCACCTACGCGATCATGGCCGCGCTGATGGGCGTGGGGCTGTTGACCACCCTGTTCTCGCCCGAGCCGGCGGTGGACGATCCGGTGGCGCAGGATCCGGGCCTGCACAGCGGCAGCCATTGGCAGCGCCTGAAGCACTGGTTCCTGGACGCGGTGTGGGCGCCCTTCGCCGACTTCATGCGCCGTTACGGCTGGCTGGCCCTGCTGGTGCTGGGCCTGATCGCCAGCTACCGCGTGTCGGACATCGTGCTCGGGGCCATTGCTAACGTGTTCTACAAGGACATGGGGTTCAGCAAGGATGAGATCGCTCTGGTATCCAAGGGCTTCGGCATCTACATGACCATCCTCGGCGGCTTCTTTGGCGGCATGGCGGTATACCGCTTCGGCGTGATGCCGGTGCTGTTCGCGGGTGGTCTGCTAGCCTCGGCCACCAACCTGCTGTTCGCCCTGCTGGCCAATACCGGGCATGACTTCTGGCTGCTGGTGGCGGTGGTGGGCATGGACAACCTCAGTGGCGGGGTGGCGGTGGCCGCTTTCGTGGCCTACCTGTCGGCACTGGTCAACATCTCCTACTCGGCCACCCAGTACGCCCTGTTCAGCTCGGTGATGCTGATGCTGCCCAAGTTCCTGGGCGGTTTCTCCGGGGTGCTGGCGGACCACGTCGGCTACCCCTGGTTCTTCGTCATTACCACCCTCATGGGGGTGCCGGTGCTGTTGCTGGTGCTGGCGGCGTGGCGCTATACCGAGGTGGAGGATCCGGTACGTGATTGATATCGATCCCGTGGGGGCCTTCCTGGTGGGGCTGCTCGGCGGGGTGCACTGCGTGGGCATGTGCGGCGGCATCGTGGGGGCGATCTCGCTGGGCCTGCCGGGCGAGCCGCGCAGCCGCTGGCCGCTGCTGCTGGCCTACAACCTGGGGCGTATCGCCAGCTACACCCTGGCCGGCGCGATCGCCGGCGGGCTGGATCTGTTCTTCTCCGGCCTGCTGCCGGTGCAGCAAGCGCAGCAGGTGCTGCTCGGCTTCGCCGGGGTGTTCATGGTCCTGCTGGGGCTGTATCTCGGTGGCTGGTGGAACCTGCTGCTGAGCGTGGAGCGGGCCGGCGGGGCGCTGTGGAAGCGCATCGAGCCGCTGGGCCGTGGCCTGCTGCCGGTGCGCCGCCCCGGCCAGGCGCTGGTGCTCGGCGCGCTGTGGGGCTGGCTGCCCTGCGGCTTGGTGTACAGCGTGCTGATCTGGTCGGTGTTCGCGGGCGGGGCGGGCGAGGGCGCGTTGCTGATGCTCGCCTTCGGCCTCGGCACCCTGCCCAACCTGCTGGCCATGGGGGCCGCCGCCGCGCAGCTGCAGCGCTTGGTGCGCATGCCCTGGGTGCGCCGTGTGGCGGGCGGGCTGATCGTCCTGTTCGGCCTGTTCCAGCTGTCGCGGCTGGTAATCTGATTCCAGCGTAGCCCGGATGGAGCGAAGCGTAATCCGGGGGTAAGGTGTCAGATCCCTGGATTCCGGCCTTTGGCCTGCATCCAGGCTACGGGGTGATGGCGCAATGGCTCAGGCACGGTCCATCCGTCGGTAGCCGATCGCCTCGCTCAGGTGCACGGAGCGGACCCCGTCGCTGCCGTCGAGGTCGGCAATGCTGCGCACCACGCGCAGGATGCGATGATAGGCGCGTGCGGACAGCCCGAGCTTCTCGATGGCATCGGCAAGCAGTGTGCGCTCAGCGGCCGGGAGCCGGCAGTGGCGTTCCAGTTCGGCGTGCGCCAGCTCGGCATTGCTGCATCCCTGACGCGCCAGTTGCTGTTGCCAGGCCGTCGTGACGCGTGAACGGACCGTGGCACTGGATTCGGCCGGCGCGCGCTTGCCGATCAGTTCCCTGGTCGACAGGGCGGGTACCTCGATCTGGATGTCGATGCGGTCACGTAGCGGACCGGAGATGCGTGACTGGTAACGGCTGGCATGCTCATGCGTGCATTGGGCGCAGCGTTTCTGCTCCTGCTTGAGATAGCCGCAGGGGCAGGGGTTCATCGCTGCTACCAGCTGGAAACGGGCGGGGAACCTGGCGCTGCGTGCGGCACGTGAGATGACGATGCGGCCGGTCTCAAGGGGTTCTCGCAGCACGTCCAGCACGCGCCGGTCGAATTCGGGCAGCTCGTCGAGGAACAGCACCCCGTTGTGCGCCAGGGATATCTCGCCGGGGCGCGGGACGCTGCTGCCGCCGACCAGGGCGACCCCCGAGCTGGTGTGATGAGGGCTCTTGAACGGGCGGATACGCCAGCGGGCAGGGTTGACCGGCAGTCCGGCGATGGAGTGTACCGCTGCCGTCTCCATTGCCTCGGCCTCGCTCATTGGGGGGCAGTATGCCGGGCAGGCGCGCCGCCAGCATGGACTTGCCGGTGCCGGGAGGGCCCTGCATTAGCAGATTGTGGCGTCCGGCTGCGGCGATCTCGAGTGCGCGACGCGCCTGGGCCTGGCCCTGCATCTCGCTCAGATCAGGCTCCCCGCCACTGACCGGCTCGGATGGCGGGGTGGTCGTCTTTGGTTCCAGCCGCGCCTGTCGGGCCAGGTGGCCGCACAGTTGCAGCAGGCTGTCCACGCCCAGCACCGCCAGCGAGGAGACCAGGCGGGCCTCTGATGTATTGGGCTGTGGAACCACCAGTGTGTGCTGAACGTTGGAGCAGGCAATGGCCACCGGCAACACGCCTTTGACCGGGCGCACCCTGCCCGACAGGGTCAGCTCACCGATCAGTTCGAGCCCGTCCAGTTCGTCTCCCGGCAGTTGGGCGCTGGCGGTCAGGATGCCGACCGCGATGGCGAGGTCGAAGCGCGAGCCCTGTTTGGGGATGTCGGCCGGCGCCAGGTTGACCGTGATGCGGCGCGCCGGGAATTCGAAGCCGCTGTTGATCAGGGCGCTGCGCACGCGATCGCGCGCCTCCTTAACCGCCTTCTCTGGCAGGCCAACGATGTTGAATGCGGGCAGGCCGTTGGCGAGGTGGGTCTCCACCGTGACCAGTGGCGCATCGATACTGTCAATGGCCAATAATTTTGACCCCCTTTCGGCCAATAAAATTGACCCACCCGGGGCGACAAAAAATCAGCTCTCGCGTTTGTGCTTCAGTCGATAGCTCTCACCTCCCAGCATGAAGAT
>JAKRWE010000067.1 GCA_024712425.1 Chromatiales bacterium | reverse complement strand
CTCCCGTCGCCCGTGTCAAAAAACGACGGAAAGGGTACGGCCACATGGCCCGGAATGCCCCGATGGGTGGGTCAAAATTGTTGGCCATAGGTGGGTCAGAATAGATGGGCATTAACAATCATGGAAAATATGGATAGGATGGGTTGAGCTTCGCGAAACCCATCGAACGCGGCCTGAAACGGTGGGTATCGCTGCGCTCAACCGCACTCTATGCAGAGCTTTCATCCTCTTTGCGCTCTTTGCGTCCTTTGCGGTTAAATGTTTGCCACACTAAGAGAGGAGATGGCGATGTTGCGGGTACTTTCGTGCTTACTTATGTGGTTCGTCCTGGCCGGCAGCCACGTCGTTGCGGCCCCGGAGCCGGTGCTTGCCGGTGGCGTGAACCCCGGCTACGAGGAAAAGCCGGCCTGGTTCAAGGACTCCTTTCTCGACATCCGTGAGGACGTGGCCGAGGCGGCCGATGCAGGCAAACGGGTAATACTCTATTTCTACCAGGATGGTTGTCCCTATTGCGCCAAGCTGTTGAAAGACAATTTCGGCAATCGCACGATAGCGGAGAAGACCCGGAAGTCCTTCGATGTGGTCGCCATCAATATGTGGGGTGATCGGGAAGTCACCGATTTCGACGGAAAGAACACCACTGAGAAGCGCTTTGCCGCATCGCTCCGGGTGCAATATACGCCGACCCTGTTGATGCTGGATGAGAACGGGCAGGTGGTTCTGCGTATCAACGGCTATTTTGAACCTCACAAGTTCAACGTGGCCCTGGATTTCGTGGCGGGCCACCTGGAGAAGCAACAGGACTTCCGCAGTTATTACGCCCAGGTGATGCCGGTCAAGGCCAGCGGCCGCCTTCACGAACTGCCGTTGTCATTGCCCAGCCCGTTGCGTCTGAAGGATGCACGCAAGGACGCCTACCGCCCCCTGGCGGTGTTCTTCGAGCAGCCGGTATGCGCGGAATGCGATGAACTGCACGACGATATCCTGAAGCGCCGCGAGGTGGCGATCTCCCTGACCAACCTGGACACCGCGGTGGTGGACATGTGGTCTAAGGAGGTGATCCAGACGCCGGATGGCCGCGAGATGCCCATCCGGGACTGGGCCAGGGCGCTTGGGGTCAAGTATGCACCCAGCCTGGTGTTCTTCGACAGCGCCGGCAAAGAGGTCTTTCGGACCGGGGCCTATCTGCGCACTTTCCATCTGCATGGTGCGCTGGATTACGTGATCAGCGGCGCCTATCGCTCACAGCCCAACTTCCAGCGCTTCCTGCAGCATCGCACCGATGTGCTTCACGCCAGGGGATTCAAGGTCGATCTGATGGAGTGAGTCAGTCCCTGACCAGGGCATAACGACCGCCACCGATAAAGGCGATCACCAGCCCGCAGGCCAGGTACATCCCCTGCAGTTCCAGCTGCCATCCGCCGTGTTCGTTCAGCAGCAATTGGGCGCGGTGTACAAGGAAGATGGCGAAGCCCATGTTGATGGTTACCAGCACGCCGGCGACGCGCGAGAAGACACCGGAGATGAGCATCAGCGGTGCGACGATCTCGCCCACGTAGACACCGTGCATCAGGAAGGGCGGCAGGCCGGTGTCCGTGAGCCGGGCGGCGATGAAATCGATGGAGGCAGGATGCAGTATCTTGGCCACCCCGTGCAGCAGCATCATGATCCCGAGGGACAGGCGCAGCAGCAGTTTGCCAAAGGCGTCGCTGAAGGATACAGGCTGTTCGAACATGGTGGGCCCCTCCCCGGGGTTTATTTACGCCAGAACTCCGGCGTCAGGAGTACCAGTATAGTGAACACTTCCAGGCGTCCCAGCAACATGGCGACCACCGCAACCAGTTTTCCTCCGTCGCTGACCGAGGAGAAGCCGCTGGCCACTTCTCCCAGGCCGGGGCCCAGGTTGTTCATGCAGGTGGCAATGGCGGAGAAGGCGGAGACCTGGTCCAGGCCGTTGTGGATCATCAGCAGCATCAGGATGCCGAAGGACACGATGTACATGGCAAAGAAGCCCCACACGGCCTCGATGGTGCGTGACGAGACCACTGTGTTGTCGATGCGTACCGAGAACAGGGCACGCGGGTGGATCAGGCGGCGTATCTCCCGGTAGCCCATCTGCACCAGCAGGATGACCCGCATGACCTTCAGTCCGCCGGCCGTGGAGCCGCCGCAACCGCCGATGAAGCTGATGAAGATCAGAAATACCGGAAGAAAGTCCGGCCAGGCGGAAAAGTCGACCGTGCCGAAACCGGTGCTGGTAATGACCGAGACGACCTCGAAAGTGGCATTGCGCAGATCCGGAGGCAGCTGCTCATAGCCCTCGCTGAAGTACAGCATCAGGGTCACCAGTACGATGGCGGCCAACACGATCAGCAGAAAGACCCTCACCTCCGTGTTGCGCCAGTAGGGCGCAGGGCTGTGGCTGCGGAAGGCCACGTAGTGGATGCTGAAGTTGATCGCGCCCATCAGCATGAAGACCACCGCGATGCCTTCGACCAGCGAGCTGTTGAAGTAGCCCAGGCTGGCATCATGGGTCGAGAAACCGCCTGTGGATACCGTGGACAGGGCATGTGCTATGGCATCGAAGCCGCTCATCCCGGCCAGCCAGTAGGCGAAGGCGTTGACCACGGTGATGCCGAAATACAGCAGCCACAGGGTGCGGGCGGTCTGTTCGAGGCGGGGCGTGAGCTTCTCCTCCTTGAGTGGGCCGGGTGCCTCCGCGCGATACAGTTGCATGCCGCCGATGCCGATCATCGGCAGGATGGCCACCGCCAGTACGATCATGCCCATGCCGCCGAACCACTGCAGCTGCTGGCGGTAGAACAACAGCGAGCGCGGCAGCTCGTCCAGCCCCGACATCACGGTGGCTCCGGTGGTGGTGAAGGCCGAGACCGATTCGAACAGGGCGTCTGTGAGGCTCATCTCCTGGCTGAAAATGAAGGGCAGGCTGGCAAGCAGGCTGATGAACGACCAGAACAGTGCGACGATGATGAAGCCGTCGCGGGTGGCGAGTTCGGGTTTTCTGCTGCGGGTGGGCAGCCAGAACACCAGGCCGGCGCCCAGCGTCACGGCGAAGCAGAGCAGGAAGTTGCCGGTTTCGCCATCCTGGTAGATCACGGAGATCAGCAGGGGGATCAGTATGGTGGCGCTGAACCCCATGGAAAAGAACCCGATGATCTGGCTGATGATGCTCAGGTGCATGGGCGGCGGCTCAGGCTGGATAGGGCTTCAAGGGGCAGTCACCAGCTGAAACGCTCGCCCCGGACCGAGCGGCTGTCGCCTCCGAGCAGCCACAGGTACAGCGGTGTCGGTTCGTCGGGTGCCTTCAGCTGGCTGCTGTCCTCCGCGGGAAAGACACGCTTGCGCAAGGCGGTGAGTGTCGGTCCGGGATCGACCAGGTTTACGCGTACTGGGGTGCGCGCCAGTTCCTGTGCCCAGATGCGGGCCATGCCTTCCACACCGAACTTGCTCACGCCGTAGGCGCCCCAGAAGGGCTTGGCCTCGACGCCCACGCTATCGCCGGTGAAAACCACACTGGCATCCTCGGCCTTGTGCAGCAGCCCCATGCAGGCCTGGGTCAGCATGAAGGGCGCGTTCAGGTTGACCTGCATGGCCTTGAGCCAGTCCTCGATCTCGTAGTCCTTGAGACGGGACAGATAGGGCAGCATGGCGGCATTGTGCAGCAGGCCGTCGAGCCGGCCAAAGTTCTCCTCCAGGGTCAGCGCCAGCTGGTCGTAGTCCACCGGCGTGGCGCCTTCGAGGTTCATGGGGTAGATCGCGGGCTGGGGACCGCCGGCCTGTTCGATCTCGTCGTATACCGCTTCCAGTTTCTTGATGGTCTTGCCCAGCAGGATCACGGAGGCTCCGTGGCTGGCACAGGCTCTGGCGACGGCGCAGCCTATGCCGTCACCTGCGCCGGTTACCAGGATCACGCGATCCCTGAGCAGGTCCTGGGCGGGTTGGTAGTCGCGGGGGAATTCCATGTTTTGGGTCGAATAGGCTGAAAAAAACGCATTGTATCATCGGTTCAGGGGGCGCTTTAGTTCCACTTTGTCATCTGGCGAGTCCAGGTGCAGGGTGGGGTGATGTGGCTTCATGTATCACGCCGTAAATCCATCCCTGGTCGCTTTCGGCATCCTGCCTTTCGCGACACTGGTACATCCATGTACGGCGGAGGCTCGACGGCCGCATCCCTGCGGCCGACGGATACATGAAGCCACATCACCCCGCCTGTTTCAGGCGAATATGGCTTAAGTAGGATTGGTTGGCCGGGTTGATATCCAATGATTACCGTTTTTGCCACGCGCTCCAAAGCAGCCCCAACGGGGTGGGGCCGCGCATCGGTCGATGGACCTGCAGGCCGTGCCGCCGCAGCAGGCGAACGATCCGGTCTGCCTGGGCGGTGAGGCGCAGCACAGGCCCGAAGGAGAGGTTGTCCGCCGCCAGCGGTCGCTGAGCCCGCCATTTCGCCTCGGCATCGGTAAGAAGGGTCCCGGCCACTGTTGCCAGGGCCGGGTTGTCTTTCGGGTCCTGCAGCTGTTCGATGCGCAGTGCCTGCTGTTCCAGCAGTTTGCGTGGCAGGGGCAGGTAGTCCCGGCGCAGGTCCTGGTGCAGTTCCTGCAGCTGCCTGACCGTTGCGTAATAGCATCCGGCCGCGTCTGCCGCTGCCTGCCGGTCGCCGTCGGCCGCGCCTGCCAGCAGCGCCATGCGGCTGCCCCACAGGGCCTTACCCTGATCGAGGAACTCTGGCGTCCGCCGGGCCTGGTGGCGCAGGATTCGTTGCTCCACGGCGTCCAGCGTCTGGCGCATTCGGCGTACCTGCCAGTCATCGCTGATCGCGGGGGCAAGCGCCTGGGCGATGGGGTGGCGTGTCCAGTCTCCCAGTGCCCGCGCGGCCTCCTCGCGCCACCAGTCGAGCCGCAGCCGGGATGCGCCGGGGTCTGTTGCACGTTCGGCGATCCGGTCGATGTGGGCGAACCAGGCGAGCCAGGCCGCTACTTCGTTGCGCCGTGGTTCGCTGAAGCGGGCGACGTAGTAATAGGCCGATCCCGGCGGGGTCTCGGCGTTGGGGAAGCCCCAGAATTCAGCCGTCATCGGTCGCCTGCCGCAGAAGGCCGAGCAGGTCTTCCGGGTGGTTGATATTGATATCGCTGTCCCAGTCCTCGACAGGGTCTTCCGGATAGATGTAGCCGAACGTCGCCCCGATGGTGTGGCAACCGGCGGCCCGTCCGGCCTGCATGTCGCGTCCCGCGTCCCCGACATACCAGCAGGCGGTCGTTGGCTGCTGCAGCAGTCTGCAGGCATACACTATCGGCTCCGGATGCGGTTTGCGGTGGGTGCAGGTGTCGCCACTCACGATGGCCGGGGTGCGCGTGGCGAGATCCAGTCCCTGCATCAGGGGATCGGTGAGCCACGCTGGCTTGTTGGTTACCACCCCCCAGCCGATGCCGCGCGCGTCCAGCGTGTCCAATACCTCCGGTATACCGTCGAACAGGCGGGTCTCGCGGCACAGGTGTTCTTCATAGACCTTGAGCAGGTATTGGCGGCGCTCCTCGAAACCGGGGGCTTCGGGCGGCATACCGAATCCGAGCCGGATCAGCGCGATGCCGCCGTGTGAAACGACAGGCCGGATCTGCTCGAAAGGCAGGGGCTGCCGGCCATAGTGTTCGAGCGTTTCGTTGAGCGCGAAGGCCAGGTCCGGCGCCGTATCGGCCAGGGTGCCGTCCAGGTCGAACAGTACCGCAGAGGGAAGGGGCAGTTTGTGCACGGTCGGCCAGACTCCAGGTGGAAACGGGGCCGGATCATCACAGGGGCCTGGGGTGGTGTCAATTGTCCTTGATTCCGTGTTAGTCCAAAGCAGTAATATCCCCTTTGTCCAATTCTAAAATGTCCCCTTTTGATTTCGGGAGGGGTGGTGACAGAGGAGACCATTGCGATGACACAGAAGACGGTGGACCGGCTGGGGGTGGTTCAGCAGGTTGTCGACCGGCAGTTGCGGCAGAAAGAGGCGGCACGGCAGTTGGACTTGAGCGTGCGGCAGATCAAGCGCCTGGTGGTCCGATACCGGGCCGAGGGAGCGGCTGGACTGGTTTCCCGCCACCGGGGCAGGCGCCCCAACAACCAGATCGCCGATGCGCTCCGGCAGGAGATCCTCGACAAAGCATCCACGCCACCGTCGAGAAGGCCAAGACCATCCAACTCAACCGCAGGACCCACAGGCCTGCACCGGACCATCCCTGGAGATGAGGCGCCCCCTCGTCCCCTCATGACCCCGGACTCACCAAGGGGACATTTCAGCTTGGGAGAAAAGGGGACATTTTAGAATTGGGTTGACATCGCTGTTCCGTACGTTGAAGTACTGCCCACGCTGGCCATCCGAAGGCCTTGAATCACTGGAGGCGGCCCGCAAATGGGTGGGGCAGTTCGTGGATTGGTACAACCATGAGCATCGCCACAGCCAGATACGGTTCGTCACCCCAGCGCAGCGGCACCGGGGAGAGGACAGCACCATTCTGGCATGCCGGAAGCAGGTCTATGAGCAAGCAAAAGCCGCCAATCCAGCCCGGTGGTCAGGCCAGACTCGGAATTGGGATCCCGTTGGGTCGGTCGCATTGAATCCGGAACGTAACAACGAAGAAAAGTGTCGCGCCGCATGATCGAAAAGGCGACATCTATCTTGACAAATACCGGGCGCCTCCGCCAATGCCTTCTCCTTTCGCTTGAGCTCTCGCTCCAGCTGTTTGATCCGTTTCTTCTCCTGCCGACTGGCCTGGTGCTGGCGCCTTTGTTGTTCCCCAAGGGCCTCTGCGCCCTGTACGCAGGCTGCACGCCAACGCTTTATCTGCTCAGGATACAGACCCTTGCTACGACAGTATTCGCTCAGCTCCGACTCGCTCAAGGGCGCCGTTTCAATATGTTAGCCCAAAGCAGTAATGTCCCCTTTGTCCAATTCTAAAATGTCCCCTTTTGATTTCGGGAGGGGTGGTGACAGAGGAGACCATTGCGATGACACAGAAGACGGTGGACCGGCTGGGGGTGGTTCAGCAGGTTGTCGACCGGCAGTTGCGGCAGAAAGAGGCGGCACGGCAGTTGGACTTGAGCGTGCGGCAGATCAAGCGCCTGGTGGTCCGATACCGGGCCGAGGGAGCGGCTGGACTGGTTTCCCGCCACCGGGGCAGGCGCCCCAACAACCAGATCGCCGATGCGCTCCGGCAGGAGATCCTCGACAAAGCATCCACGCCACCGTCGAGAAGGCCAAGACCATCCAACTCAACCGCAGGACCCACAGGCCTGCACCGGACCATCCCTGGAGATGAGGCGCCCCCTCGTCCCCTCATGACCCCGGACTCACCAAGGGGACATTTCAGCTTGGGAGAAAAGGGGACATTTTAGAATTGGGTTGACATTGTCCTTGATTCCGGCGCCGTTTGGCCTCACATTGTTCCCTATCTGCAAGTTGCTTTATTTCAGGAGACGAGCCGATGAGTGACCTCAAGCCCCCCCATGATCCTATCGATGTCCTTGGTCAGGCCTATGAAAAGATGTTCGAGACGGTGGCCGAAGATCTCGACAAGGTGGAGCGGAAGAGCGCCCCCGTTCTGCGTGAGCTCATCGTCAAGGCCAAGGAGAAGCTGCTGGCGGCCGAGGAGATCACGGAGGAAGAGGGGGAGAAGTTGGCCAACTACCTGGAGCGGGACTTGGTCGACCTGGCCGGGGCGATCGCCGAGAACGGGCGGGAGCTCAAGGACTGGCTGGGTTTCGAGACCGCGCTGCTCGAGGATTATTTCCTCAACCTGCTCATGCAGGCTGCGGACAAGAGCGAGGTCGAATGGCTCAAGCTGAAGATGGAAGCGGCCGCGGAACGGCCGGTCTACCGAACCGGCGAGGTGGCCATGCCGGGCACCTTCGAGTGCACCAAGTGCGGCGAGGTGATCCATCTGCACAACGCCGGGCACATCCCTCCCTGCCCGAAGTGCGCGCATACCGAGTTCAAGCGTATCTCCTACGACTGACAGCCTGACCCGGGCACATGCAGAAGGACCTCATCCGCCTGAGTGTGCTCGGTGCCGTGAGCGGGCTGCTCGCCGGCCTGGTGGTGCTGGCCTTCCGCTGGGTGATCGAGGCCAGCCAACGCGCCTTTCTCCCGGGCGGTCAGCTCGGCAACTACGAGGCCCTGCCGGACTGGGCGATGCTGAGCCTGCCGATAGCCGGCGGGCTGGGGCTGGGGCTGTTGTTCGAGCGCCTGCCGGAACACCTGCGCTCGGTGGGCATCGTACATGCCATTCAGCAGCTGCGACATACCGGGCGGCCGGATCTGCCGCTGGGCAACGCGGTGGTGCAGTTCTTCGGCGGCGCCTTTGCCATCGTGTGCGGTCATTCGGTCGACCGCGAGGGGTCCGGGGTGAACCTGGGGGCGGCGACCGGCACATGGGTCGGGGGCCGTTCACAGGATGCCGAGACCTTTACCCTGACGGTATGTGGCGCAGCGGCGGCGATCGCGGCGGCCTTCAATACCCCGCTGGCAGGCACCGTGTTCGTGATCGAGGTGTTGGGTGTACGTTACCGGGTGGACCGCTTCATTCCGGTGATGACCGCATCCGTGATCGGGGCCATCGTCAGCCAGATCGCGTACGGCGCCACGCCGACCTTCACCCTGGCCTCCGATCTGCACATGGCCTCGCTGGAGGAGGTTCTGTTGCTGTGTGGCCTGGGCCTGACGACCGGCCTGGTGGCGGTGGCATTTATCGGCCTGACCGAACGGACGTGGCAATGGGCAGGTCACCTGCGGCCGTCGCTGGGGTTCGGGCTGGCCGGGCTGGTCACGGGTCTGATCGGTCTGCTGGTGTCGCAGGTGCCGGGCATCAGTTACGACACATTGAACAATATCCTCAACAACCACCTTGGACTCTCTGTTCTGGCGGCGCTGGTCCTGGGCAAGGTCGTCGCCACCGGGGTCGCCATTGGCCTGCGCGTGCCGGGCGGGCTGATCGGCCCCTCCCTGGTCATCGGCGGGGCCCTGGGCGGAGTGGTGGGCATCATGGTGCAGTCGCTGGCCATCCCCACCGGTGGCGAGGCCTTTTACGCGGCGGTCGGTATGGTGGCCATGATGAGTGCCGTGTTGCGTGCCCCGCTGGCGGCCCTGATGGTCCTGCTGGAACTCACCGCAAACCCCAGCATCATCTTTACCGGCATGGTGGCGGTGGTATTCGCCGATGTGCTGTCACGGCAGTTGCTGGGTCGGGAGTCGATCTTCGAACACGTGCGTCGCCTGGCCGAGGTGGTGCCCGGCGAGCGGGTGTCGCCCGAGACGGATGAGGGGCCGCCGTCTGCGTAGCCGATGTGAAAAATATTTCACCGCAAACAGAGTGACTTTGCGTGCCCCGGTGTCCTTGGCGGCCTATGACTCCGGGCGCAGGCAGGCCATCAGGTAATTGACGCTCACGTCCGAGGGGTCGAGGCGGTACTCGCCGCTCAGGGGCTGGTAGGTCATGCCGCTGATGTCCTGCACCTCCAGCCCGCTCTCGCGTGTCCAGTGCACCAGCTCCGAGGGACGGATGAATTTGGCGTAGTCATGGGTGCCCTTGGGTAGTAGCCTGAGGAGGTATTCGGCACCGATGATGGCGAACATATAGGCCTTGGGATTGCGATTGATGGTGGAGAAGAAGACATGGCCGCCGGGCTTTACTAGATCGTGGCAGGCGCGCACGATAGAGGCCGGATCGGGGACGTGTTCCAGCATCTCCATGCAGGTCACCACGTCGTAGCGTTGGGGTTCGGCCGCGGCCAGTTCCTCGGCCGGGATGCGTTTGTAGTCCACCTCGAGCCCGGACTCGAGCAGGTGCAGGCGGGCCACCTCCAGCGGTGCCTCGCCCATGTCGATGCCGGTCACCTCGGCGCCACGTCCGGCCATGGACTCGGACAGGATGCCACCGCCGCAGCCGACGTCCAGCACGCGCTTTCCGGACAGTTCGGCGATCCTGTCGATATAGTCCAGACGCAGGGGGTTGATGTCGTGCAGCGGTTTGAACTCGCTGTTGTGGTCCCACCAGCGGCTTGCGAGTTCCTCGAATTTACCGACTTCGGCGTGATCGACATTGGCTGTGGTGGTCATGCGGCTACCTGCTCGTGTGGCGTTCCCTTTCTCCGCCAGCGGGGGCGGGAGGGCTGTGGGTCGGAATCTATTTTGATGGCTCGGCTCCCTGTCGGGCTGAAGCCCGACCTACAGCAGGGCCTGATTATACCCCTCATCCGCCCCGATCCGCTGACCCCAGCGTGCCGCGTTCAGGACGATGCCCTGCACGTCCATACAGTTCACGCGGCTGTTCGACACGAGACGCTGTCCCGCCACCCAGACGTCACTGACCTGTTCGCGCCCGGCGGCGTATACGATCTGGGAAACGGGATTGTAGACGGGTTGCGTGGTCGCCTGGCCAAGGTCGATGGCGGTGATGTCGGCCGCCTTGCCGACCACCAGTGAACCGGTATGTTCCGCCATGCCCAGCGCGCGCGCGCCATTCAGGGTGGCCATCTGCAACACCTGTTCGGCGGGCAGGGCGCTGGGGTCGTCCGCCACGCCCTTGCCCAACAGGGCGGCGGTCTTCATCTCCCCCAACATGTCGAGGTCGTTGTTGCTGGCCGTTCCATCGGTGCCCAGGGCGACATTGACGCCGGCATCCAGCAGGCGCTGTACCGGGCAGAAGCCGGAGGCCAGCTTGAGGTTGGACTCGGGACAGTGCACTACATTGGCCCCGGTGCGGGCCACCTGCGTGATCTCCTCATCGTTCAACTGGGTCATGTGGACAGCGGCCAGCGAGGGGCCGAGCAGACCCAGCCGCCCGAGGCGCTGGACGGGGCGGTTGCCGTACCGTTCCAGTCCCTGGCGGATCTCGTCGCGTGTCTCGTGCACGTGCATGTGAATGGGTATGTCCAGTTCGTTGGCCATGGCCAGCATGCGCTGCAAAGGGGCGTCCGATACCGAGTAGGGAGCGTGCGGGGCAAAGGCCGTCTGTACCAGCGGATCGTTGCGCAGCTGGTCGTGTACCTCGATGGCCTTGGACAGGTAGGCGTCGGTGTCCTCGGCCCAGGCCGAGGGAAAGTCGATCAGGATCAGGCCGATCACGCTGCGTATGCCGGCCTGGGAGGCCACCTTCGCCGTGACATCCGGAAAGAAATACATGTCGTTGAAGCAGGTGGTGCCGCCGCGCAGCATCTCGGCCACTGCGAGACGGGTGCCGTCCGCCACGAATTCCTCGTGCACCCACTTCGCCTCTGCCGGCCAG
This sequence comes from Chromatiales bacterium, assembly GCA_024712425.1. GTDB lineage: Bacteria > Pseudomonadota > Gammaproteobacteria > Chromatiales > Chromatiaceae > MONJU. The sequence goes on along the minus strand of JAKRWE010000067.1, from coordinate 3,892 downwards.
ATGTGCTGCTGCAGCCAGTCCATGAGCGGCAGGTCGTCGGCCAGTCCGCGAAACAGCGTCATGGCCGCATGTGTGTGGGCGTTGATCAGGCCGGGGACGAGGGCATGGCGCGGCAGGTCCACCGTGCGCTGGGCCACGAACTGCTCGCGCGCCTCGTTGGTCGGGACGATGGCGTGAATGCGCCCCTGTTCGATGGCGATGCTGTGATGGTCGAGTACCGGGTGGCCCGGCTCGACAGGTATCACCCAGCGGGCGTTGATGAGGGATTCGACTTGCACTTGTATGTTTCTTCAGGACTGCCGGGATATCGGGAGCATTCACGATAAAGGATAACCACAACGGGCACAAAGGGGTGCGGCCAAATTGCCAATGCTTGGAAGATTTAACCTTCGTGTTCTTTGTGGTAAAAACCCTACTCAAATTTCCACGACAAGTCTGCCCATGCAATCTGTTTCCCTGGACATCCCTGTCGACGCCGACAGTGCGATCCTTTGGCACGATGACCGCCTCCACCTGCTGGATCAGCGCCTGCTGCCGCAGCAGGAGTGGTTCGTGCGCTGCGCGGACGCCTGCGAAACCGCGGAGGCGATCCGTGCCATGGTGGTGCGCGGTGCACCCGCGATCGGCATCACCGCGGCCTATGGCATCGCGCTCGCTGCGCGCCAGCGCTACGCACAATCTCCCACTGATTGGCGGGAACTCGTCGAGCCGGACCTGCAGGTACTGGCCGATGCGCGGCCGACCGCGGTCAACCTGTTCTGGGTCATAAGCCATTGTCGCAGGCTCATGACCGGGATAGAAAGTGACCCTTTCCCATCGCTGCTGGCCGAGGCGCAGCGAATACACGGGGAGGACCGGGCCATGAACCGGCGCATGGGGGCCTTCGGTGCCGGACTGATCGAGCCGGGCGGGGCGGTCATCACCCATTGCAATGCAGGCAGGCTGGCGACCGGCGGATACGGTACGGCCCTGGGCGTGATCCGCGCGGCATATGCACAGGGGCGTATCGAACAGGTGTTCGCCGACGAGACCCGTCCCTGGCTGCAGGGCGCACGCCTCACCGCCTGGGAACTGGTGCGTGAAGGGGTCCCGGTGCAGTTGCTGTGTGACGGTGCGGCCGCCGCGCGCATGGCTGCCGGTGGCATCGGCTGGGTGATCGTCGGCTCCGACCGGATCGCCGCCAACGGGGATGTGGCGAACAAGATCGGCACCTATTCACTGGCGGTGGCGGCACGCCACCACGGGGTTCGGTTCATGGTCGCGGCACCCATCTCGACCATCGACCCGAACACGCCCACCGGTGCGGATATCCCCATCGAGACCCGCGCCGCCGCAGAGGTCCTACAGTGTGCGGGGCGGCCGGTGGCGGCGGAAGGGGCTGGCGCCTGGAACCCGGTGTTCGATGTCACACCGGCCGAACTGGTGGATGCCATCGTTACCGAACGGGGCGTGATCCATAATCCCGACAGGGAGAAGATTGCCGCCCACCTCATACCGGCGTGAAGGGTGAGTCAAAGGCATTTACCGGTGTGTAGGAGCGGTCTTGGCCGCGAAAGGCGGTGCGGAAGATTGCGCGCCGGTGAACAATGTGTCCGCAGGGGATGAGAAGACCTCAGAGGTCAGGTTCCTCGTCCCAGCGCCGGCGCAGCTGCTTCAGTCCCTCGCGGTAGGCCTCTGCATCCCCGTATTCGAAGAACAGGCCGGTGCGCAGGTGCATGCCGCGTACCCGCCGGGCGTGCTTGATGGGGCACCAGTACTGCTCGGTACGTGCCACGATCTCGCGCGCATAGCCCATCACGCCGTTGCCGTAGCCGCAGTACACGCAGTTGAGTTTCTCGATGGCGTTCAGATAGGGTAGCTGGTGGCGGTCGATAACGATATAGTCGCCCCGTTTTACCCTCGGAATGCGATAGGCGCGAAAGCAGATCTGCTGGTACAGGGTGATGCACAGATCCACCAGCGCGATCGGCACGATCATGGCGTAGATGACCGGGGCGGTAAGTATATGCCGCAGCGGCGCGCCCAGGACGTAGCGTAGCAGCCCTTGCCGGTAACGCCGCTGCAGTTCGCGCCAGTTGCGCTCGAAGGTGACGCGTCCCCTGTGTACGGTGTAATGGAACTGCTGGCGTTTCTCCTCCAGCATACAGTCGATTTCAGCCGAAAGCTCCTCTTCGGTGGTCTGCAGGTGCTGGATCAGCCCCTCGATGCGATTGCTTGCCATGTGGTATCCGGTCAGGGTGTGCGGGTCTGTATGCGGCGCCCCTTTATGCGGTGCAGCAGGCCCTCGGCACTCAGCGCTGTTGCCAGGGCGGCGGCCACCAGCCATACGATCAGTGGCGAGTTCTGCGACAGATAGTACACGGCAAACCCGATGGTCACCATGGTGGCCAGGATGGCCAGCCAGATCATGGGGAGGGAGGCCCCGGTCTCGGTTCTCAGGCGCAGGTGCCCGATGTGTACCCCGAGGTGAACGATCAGCACGGTGATCGATCCGACCGCGGCGATCTCGGACAGGCGCATGAAGTCGATCGCGAGGACGATCAGCGCGGCACTGATCAGCAGCCCCTCGCGGGAACGGCCGAACGGCCGCCCGAAGGCGCTGGGCAGTTCACCTTCCTTGGCCAGTTCGTAGGTGACATTGGTCACCGCATACAGGTTGGCATTGATCGAGGAGGCGGTGGAGATCAGCGCGGCGATCGCCACGATGGTGAAGCCGGCCTCGCCGAAGGCTGGCCTGGCCGCCTCGGCCAGGGCGTAGTCCTTGGCCTTCACGATGTCGGCCACGTCCAGGTTGCCGAACACCGAGAAGGACACCAGCAGGTAGAGCGCTGTGACCAGTCCGATGGCCAGCAGCATGGCGCGCGGCAGGGTGCGGGCCGGGTCCGGCATGTCCTCGGCGGTATTGGTGATCACGCGGAACCCCTCGAAGGCAAAGAAGGTGATTGCCAGGCTGAACAGTACCTGGTTCATGGGGGGGTAGAGTGAAGGCGAGAACAGGCGCGGTTGGGCGAAATACAGGCCGGCGATGGCGAAGGCGATCAGGATCAGTACCTTGATGCCGACGATCAGGCCCTCGGAGCGGGCCACCTCGCGTGCGCCCTCGAGGTTGATCAGGACGAAGGTGATGATCACCAGGTCGGCCAGTCCGTTGACCCAGGTGGGTGAGGCATCCACCGGCATCATCGCCACTGCGTAGCTGCCGAAGGTCTTGGCCACCATGGCCAGGGCCACCAGCGCCGATATGTAGAGCAGGATGCTCAGCGCGCCGGAGACCAGGCCCACGCCGTAGCCCTGGGTGAGATATTCGACGATGCCACCGGCTGCCGGGTAGCGTGCGCCAAGCCTGGCCATGGAATAGCCGCTCAGAAAGGCCACGCCGCCGGCGATGAGGAAGGAGATCCAGGTTGCGCTGCCGGCGATGGCCCCGGCCTCGCCCATCAGGGCGAAGATCCCGGCACCGATCATGGCGCCGACGCCGAGCGCGGCGGCGGCGAACAGGGTCATGGGTTTTTTGTATTGGTCATTAGGAACCTCTGATTAATTCTGGCGCGAGCAGATTGTGGTGAAAAATCGTCCAGTTCGAGGCGCGAATCGCACGTAACCCCCCAAGGGCCTTCTCTCGCTTTGCGATTCACCTTGTAGCCCGCTATTGCGAACGCCTGCAGGGATGCAGGTGCTAGGGCGATGCAGGATGCCAAAGCCGCGATTCGCAACGAAGAAATGGGCGATTTTACGCCACAAGATGCCGTGTTATGAATTGATCAGCGGCTCCTTAGCAGGCTGTTGAAATTCGCCGCCTGAAGTGGAAGATACCGGTAAGGAAGGAAGAAGGACGAGCAGTACGATGCGTGGCCCGGATATTCAACAAGATGCCCTGTTCAGCACGGTCAGC
>JAKRWE010000066.1 GCA_024712425.1 Chromatiales bacterium | reverse complement strand
CCATGGTTTCCGCAACAAGGGGCGCTTTGCCAATGCCATCTACTTCCACCTTGGTGGACTCGATCTATACCCGGAGGGTATCTGCCGGTGAATGTTACCCACCTGATTTGGTGAAGAGCCAATAATGTTATAGAGATTCTCACGGTTCAGTTCCAGGAGCGTGGTCTGCCTCACCGCCACGGCACGTGTCTTGCGCCGCTCATTGGCCAGCGCCGCCACATCACCGAACAGCTCGGCGGGACCGAAGCGACTCACCACGAGCTTTTCTGAATCCTTTCCCTTGCCGGGGACATGCACCTCTACCTCGCCCTTCATCACCAGGTACATGCTCGAACCATCATCACCGGGCTCGAAAACGGCCTGCCCCTGCCCGTATTCGACCAGGTTGCTGGCCAGGATGAAACGGCGAATCTGCCACGGCCGCATGCCGCGAAACAGCACGCTCTGCGGAATCAGCTCGCGTCGCAACTGCGCTGAGAGCAGATCCCACAGGTTGACCAGGCGCAGCGACAACATCGCCAGGGGGGGTGATCACGAAATCCGCGATCAGCGCGGTGGCGATTACCAGTGCGCTCAACAGCCCGAAATCCTCGATCGGCTGGAACGCCGACAGGGTGAACACCAAAAAGCCCGCGATCAGTGCGAGGGAAGTGGAGATTACCGGCAGACCCTCCGTCGACAGCGTGGTGTGTATGGCGGTCAGCTGGTGGCGCGAGGATTTGAGCTCCTGGTTGTAGCGCAACATGAAATGCAGGGTGTCGTCGACCGCGAGGCCGATGGCTATCGCCGCGGCCATGGTGGTGCCGATGTTCAGCGGTATGCCGGCATAGCCCATCACACCGAACAGGATCAACACGGGATATACATTGGGCAGCGCCGCCAGCAGGCCGACCCGCAGGCCGGTAAACAGCACCGAGATGATCACGATGAAGAACAGCAACAACAGCAACACCGACTGTAGCCGACCATCGATCATGGAGCGGGTGGCCGACAGGGTCAGTACCGAGGAGCCGGTGATATGGGCCTTGAGGCCGGGATCCAGATGCTGGTCGAGGTACTGCTGCACCTTGTCCACGAAGGCCTGCATCTGCTCGGTCGAATCGACCGAATGCCGCACCAGGATGCGTGCCCGGCTGTAGTCCTCCGAGACATAGGCCTTGGCGTAGCGGTAATCGAGGAACACCAGCAGCTCGTCCACCTCGTCGTCCGACGCCGGCAGCATCGGCTGCTCCAGTTCCTGGAAGGCCATGTTGAGCATGGACAGATAGTTGGTGAACGAGGTGGTGGATCGCGACAGGCCCTGCTTCTCGATGAAACGCTGAATGGCGTCGATCTGCTCCAGGTAACGCACCTTGAGGAAAGTGTCTTCGATACCCGAGTCGAGTATGATGGAGAAATCGTCCAGGCCGGCCAGTTCGTCGTTGACCGCCTGCACCTGGTGGCGCACCTCGGAGTCCTTGGCCAGGCTGTCTATGGTGCTGTGGTTGACCTGTATCTTCGGCACACCCAGCGCGGCCACTATCGCAATCGCCGCCAGGCCACTCAGCACCAGCCAGCGGAAGCGGTAAAGGATGCGCCAGTAGCTACTGGCCAGCCTCCCCGAACCGGCACACACGAATCGCGAGCGCCCGTCGAGCTGCCAGCGGCCGGCCAGTGCCAGTATCGCCGGGATGAGCACCACGGTCGCAGTGAAATGGAACAGCAGGCCGGTCGAGGCCAGCAGGCCGAACTGCCACAGCACCTCGATGTGACTGAGCCCGACCGAGAAGAAACCGGCATAGGTGGTGATGAAGGTCAGCAGCACCGTCCACCCCATCCGGTCCGCCATCAGTTTCAGGGCAGCCCGGCCCTGCATGCCCTCACTCTGTGCATGACGGTACTCGGAAAGCAGGTGGATATCCTCGGTCGAGCCCACGATGATCAACAGGATCGGCACGATCGAGGTCACCACATTGAGCGGTATGCCGCTGATCCCCATCAACCCCAGGGTCCACAGGATGCTGATGGCCGCAGTCAGCACCGGGATCATGATATCGACGAACTGCCGCAACAGGATGATCAGCAGCGCACCGATGGCAACCGGGAACAGTCGCTCCTGCTCGACCTGTATCTGTTGTTCTATGGCCGTCCGCACATAGGGATAACCGATGGCAAAGGCCTTGGCGTACACCCCCTGCAATGGCTGTATGGCCCGATCGATCTGCGTGGTGACCCGCTGATCGTCCAGGCCACTCACCCCTTCTTTCAGTACGATGGCAGCACTCATCACCCGGCCATCCGCCGACAGCAGGGTATGTCGCACAAAGGGGTCTTTCAGGGCCTGGACCTGTATCGCCCGGCCTTCCTCGAGGTTCTTTGGCAGACGCGCCAGGTAAGGGTCCTTCTTCAGATAACCATCGACGCTTCTGAGATAGGGAACGGAAACAGGCTCTCCACCCGGTCCACGAAGGGCAGCGCGGCCAGGGCATTCACAACCGGCTTGAGCGCCTTCAGCTTGTCCGGCGCCATCAACGCCGCATCCTGCAGGTACAGCAGTACGATCTTCTCCTCGCCGAACTGCTCGCTGACCTGCTGATAGTAGTCGCGCGCTGGATCGTCGATCAGAAGCAGTTCCTCGGTCGAGATCTGCACCCGCACGCGCTGCAACTGGGTGGCCGCCAGCAGGGTCAGCACGAACAGCACAGACAGCGCCCACCAGGGCCGGTTGGCGCAGAGCATCATCAGGCGACGCATGGGTTATATCGCTCCGAAGGGGTGTTTCGGTGGATTCTACGCCCTTGTCAGGCTCGCAGCCCATTTACATCCAGAAATGTAGATGTATAATACATCCACATTTCTGTATACAGATTCCTTTATGCAAACACAAGTATTCAAGGCCCTGTCCGACCCCACCCGGCTGCGCTGCATCATGCTGCTGGCCGAGTACCAGGAGCTGTGCGTGTGCGACCTCACCAGCGCGCTCGAGCTGTCCCAGCCCAGGGTCTCCCATCACCTCGGCAATTTGCGCAAGGCCGGCCTGGTCCATGACCGCAAACAGGGCCTGTGGCATTTCTACCAACTGCACCCGGACCTGCCCGCCTGGACCCGACGGGTCATCGATGACACCCACAGCGGCCTGGCCGACCAAGCCCCTTTCAGTGAAGACCGCATCCGACTGAATCAAAACGAAAACGCCGGCTGCTGTGCCTGAATCCACCAATCGAACCGAGGATCCAACAATGAAACAGATACTCATCCGAACCCTCCTGACGCTGCTGCTCTTCACGCCGCTGGCCAGCAACGCCGTCCCGGCCTTCTTCGTCGATGCCGACTGGCTCTCCGGGCACATCGACGATCCCAATCTGGTGGTACTCGAGGTACGCTACCACCCGCACCGCTACTACACCGTCGGCCACATCCCGGGCGCGGTACAGGTACAGCGGTTCAAGGACCTGGGTGACAACTTCGCCAACCCGCTGATGCGCTTTCCCTCGCGCGAGGCCTTCCAGAAGACCCTGCGCAGCTGGGGCGTAAACGATGACTCCACGCTCGTGCTCTACGACGACTCCAACACCGCGCTGCTCTCCCGCCTGTACTACCTGCTGGAGCTGTATGGTTTCAATATGGACCAGGTCAAGGTGCTCGATGGCGGTGCCGTGGAGTGGTCCGCCTTCGAGGACATGAGCAAGGAGCCGGCCACCCCCAAGTCAGGCCATGTCACGCTCAAGCCGGCCAACAAGAACATGTATATCGAATGGACCGACGTGTACGACGACGTGGTCTCGCGCCGTGATCCCGGCATTGTGCTGCTCGACGCCCGTCCACACGATATGTACACCGGCAAGGTGATCAAGCACGCCATCATGGGCGGCCATATACCCGGGGCGATCAACGTGGTGAGTCTGGACGGCACCAGCGCCCAGCACTGGCGGTCCGATGCGGAACTGCGCGAACTGTACAAACCGGTGGACCTGAACAAGACCATCTACGTCTACTGTCATGATGGCTTCCGCATGAGCCTGGCCTATATGCACCTGAAATACCTGGGCGCGAAGGATGTGCGCCTGTACAACGGTGACTGGTCCCACTGGGGCAACCGTCTGACCCTGCCCACCGTTGAGGGAGAGAAGCCCTATGCAGGCGCTTATGACCTCTAATCGCTGGCTTCTGGTCCTGTTTCTGAGCTGCTGGGCCATCACAGCCCGGGCGTTCGAGCTGCTGCCTGAGAAAGTGGCGGGCAACGCCTGGGCACTGGTCGGCGAGATCGGTGGCCGCACTGTGGAAAATCACGGCCTCAACAACACACTGGGCGTGATCGTGACCCCTGAAGGCGCCATTCTGATCGGATCCGGCGCGACACCCGCCGGTGCCGCACTGATCGAGCGCACCATCGCCAGGATCACCGACCGCCCCGTTCGCTGGGTCATCAATATCGGCGCTCAGGATCATCACTGGCTGGGCAACAGCTATTTCGCCGGCAAGGGCCTGCCCATCATCGCCCTGGCGCGTACTGTAGCGGCCCAGAAGCAGCACGTGGACGAGCACCTGGTGCGCCTGAAGCGATTCGTTGGCAAGGAGGCCAGGCAGGTCCATCCCGTGTATGCCAGCCGCATCATCGACCGCGACAAAGCCGACCTGACCCTGGGCGGCGTCCACATACAGCTGATCTGGCCGGGCAACGGGCATTTCCCAGGCGACGCGGTGGCCTGGCTGCCGGAACAAAGAATCGTCTTTACCGGTGATTTCGTATTCAACGACCGCATGCTCGGCGTGCATCCGTTCAGCCAGGTGGTGGAGTGGCGCAAGGCCTTTCACCGGATTGCGGCGCTCCATCCCCAGGTCGTGGTGCCGGGTCACGGATTCCCGGGCCCGCTGGCCAAGGCGCAACGCGACACCGGTGATTATCTCGATTTTCTGGTCACCCAGGTCGGCAAGGCGTTGGAGGACTGGAAGGAACTCGGCGAGACCACCGACCTCCTGGGGGACGCACCGCAGTTCCGTCACCTGAAATTCTACGACGGCTGGCACCGGACCAACATCAACCGCACCTACCTGCAGATGGAGGCGGCTCAGTGAAACCCAACTGCGTGGTCGAGGCCTGGCACAGGCACGAACCCGAGCTGCGCGGCTACCTGACGCGACAGCTCGGCGACCCGGCCGAGGCCGAGGACCTGCTGCAAACGACTTTCGTCAAGGCCATTGCCGAAGGCGCCGGATTCTGCCAGCTCGACAACCCGCGCGCCTGGCTGTTCCGGGTGGCACGCAATCTCCTGATCGACCGGGTCCGTAGACACCGGGATACAGTTGCGGTGGACGACAACCTGAGCGTACCCGAAGAGGAGATCCCCGCAGTGGAATCACTCGCCGAGTGTCTGCCCCATGCCTTGCAGGATCTCGACACGGACGACCGGGAGGCCATCACCCTGTGCGACCTGGAAGGTATGACGCAGGCCGACTATGCCACAGCCAGGGGCCTGTCGCTGCCTGGCGCAAAATCCCGTGTACAGCGCGCCCGCAAGCGGCTGAAGCAGGTACTGCAGGACCGGTGCCAGGTCCGCTTCGATGAACAGGGCGCCGTGTGCTGTTATGCAGGCGCCAAGGATTCACCCAAACCGCAATGAATTCCATGCCAAGCGAAACAGAACACTTTGCCCAACGACTGGATGGCCGGTTTGTTGGCATCCTCTACTGGGATCAGCTCGATACCCTGTGGGATACCGTCAACAACTCGGGCAAGGCCTGGTATCTCTACCAGGTTGGATCGGCCCTGCCCGAACTGCCGCTCAAGGGTGACGGCCTGAAGAATGCCCTCGCCATGCTCGACCAGTTGCTGCATCAGGACCACGAACACGACTATTGCGGCATCGTGTATGCCGACGACCCGAAGGACCCCACGCTGATCAAGGTCTATGACCCGAACAACCTGGGCTCCTCCTGTGGCAACTGCGGCCACAGGATACCGCCGCGCTGGATACTCAGCCTGGAAAAACCCACGCTTATCGAGGACGACGCGCCAACGCCCAACAACCGCAAACGGTGGTGGGCCAGATTGTTTGGTTGAGGCATCGCTGCATCCTTTTACGACCTGCTGCGTCTTCAGCGCAAGACAACGCCAAAACGAGCCTGAGATGAACACCACAAAAGCCATCGACTCCACGCAGTCCTCCACATCCAGGAGCAACCTGGGCGTGTGGCTGGCCGGCCTGCCCCTTGCCACCGCACTCTGGTTCTTCCTGTACTGGCACCTCGACGACTTTGCCAATGCCGTGATTTCCGTCTTTGGCCTGACCCGAGACACTCACCTGGGTGAAGCAGTCCATTTCTTCTTCTTCGACACACCCAAGGTCTTTCTGCTGTTGATCGGCGTGGTCTATATCGTTGGCGTGATCCAGACCTTCTTTTCACCGGAGCGCACCCGTGCGCTGCTGGCCGGCAAGCGCCTCGGCGTGGGCAATACCCTCGCCGCCCTGCTGGGCATCGTCACCCCCTTCTGCTCCTGCTCGGCAGTACCGCTGTTCATCGGCTTCCTGTCCGCCGGCGTACCGCTGGGCGTGACCTTTTCCTTCCTGATCTCCGCGCCCATGGTCAATGAGATCGCGCTGGCACTGCTGCTGGGCCTGTTCGGCTGGCAGGTGGCCGCACTGTACCTGGGTCTGGGCCTGTCGGTAGCCATTGTCGCCGGCCTGGTGATCGGCAAGCTGCGCATGGAACGCCACCTGCAGGACTGGGTACGTGATATCCATGCCGGCAACGCGGTGCCCGCGGTTGGCGACGAGATGAGCTGGGATGCGCGTCTGCGTACCGGCCTGCACCATGTGCGTGAGATCGTCGGCAAGGTCTGGCCGTATATCCTGATCGGCATCGGCGTGGGCGCCGCCATCCACGGCTATGTACCGCAGGACTTCATGGTCTCGATCATGGGCAAGGACGCCTGGTGGTCGGCCCCCGGCGCAGTGGTCCTCGGCATCCCCATGTACACCAATGCGGCCGGCATCATACCCATCGTGGAGGCCCTGATCAGCAAGGGCGCCGCGCTCGGTACCACACTGGCCTTCATGATGAGCGTGATCGCACTGTCGCTGCCCGAGATGCTGATCCTGCGCAAGGTGCTCAAGCTACCGCTGATTGCCACCTTTGTCGGTGTGGTCGGCAGCGGCATCCTGCTGGTCGGTTTCATCTTCAACACAGTCCTATAGGAGAGATCCATGTCCACCCCTGAACTCCACTCATCCATCATCGCCCTGGTGTCGCTGGCATCGGGCATCGCCAGCAAACATCCCGACATGGGGCTGTGCCAGCTGGACAAGCTGCGTAACATGGGCATCCCGGACGAGCAGATTGCCGCGGTGATCGAGATCGCCCGCCATATCCGCGACGAGGCAGCACAGAAACTGGATGCCGCCTTCGATGAGAAAGCCGGCGTCGCCCTGCCCGCGCCCGCGGGCAACAGACCGGCGACGCCGGAACTGAAGGTTGAAAGCGGTGAGAGTTGCTGCTCATCCACCCCCAGCGGCCAGAGTTGCTGCTGAACACTTTGCATTCAACATCCATAGAGAGGATACACACATGACCGTAAACAGTGCAGTCAATGCAATGGCCGGCGCCGTCGTAATGATCGGCCTGGCCCTGTCCCATTTCTCCGGCACCATCGACATCACCCAGCCCAGCTGGCTGTGGCTGGTGGCCTTCGTCGGCGCCAACCTGTTCCAGTCCGCCTTTACCGGCTTTTGTCCCGCCAAGTCGATATTCCGTGCACTGGGCCTGAAGGACGCCGGGAACGGCGGTTCCTGCTGTTCCTGAGGATGAGACGATGAAGAACATCAAGGTACTGGGCACCGGCTGCGCCAACTGCAAGACCACGCTGAAGCTGATCGAAGAGGCCGCCAAGGCCAAGGGGGTCGAGGTCGAACTCGAAAAGGTCGAAGATCTGCCACAGATCATGAGCTATGGCGTCATGTCCACGCCCGGCGTGGTCGTGGATGGCAAGGTAGTGCACGCTGGCGGCATCCCCCCAAAAGAGGCCATCGACAGCTGGCTTGGAAGCTGAACACCGACGCAACACACACAGGGGGGGCGACCGCCCCCTTTCACTCCACAGCACCCACTGCCAGCCCCATCTGGCTCTTTATAGTCCCGCATTCCTTTGTTATGCCCTGACCGCTTCACTCCGGCCCGCATCCTTTTCCGATCTTGCGCGTCTTCTTGTTAACCTGACCGTGGTCAGCGCAAGGGGGATTTCATGCTCGAATACAACATCCAGGCCCGACGCATCGATGCGCATGGCAGTGAAGCGAACTGCAAACAGGCCCGCCTGGTTATCGATACCGACCCGGACGGCCGCGCCGATGCCTTCAACCCGGCCGAGCTGCTGCTGGCAGCCGTGGCCGCCTGCATCCTGAAAAACATCGAGCGGGTCGCCCCCATCATCCATTTCAAGTTCCGCGGGGTCCGGGTTTCGGTCCACGGGATACGCCAGGACAGCCCGCCGAAGATGCAGCAGATCAACTACCGCATCGAGGTCGATACCGATGAACCCGAACAACGCCTGGCGCTGCTGCATACCAATGTCCGCAAGTATGGAACCATCTACAACACCATCGCAGCCGGGACCGAATTGCAGGGCACCCTGGCCCGGATGTAGCAGTCACCACCCTGGCACGTTCACACCAACATCCTGAAACAGAAGAGGACGCAAGCAATCATGGAACAAAGAGACTTCGGAGACTACCTGCGCCATTTCGACTACGACGAACGCAAGGCCATGAAGATACAGCTGCCGGAGATGCTGAAGCTTTACGCGGACGGCAGCGCACAGGTGATCGACATACGTTTCAACCAGGAATTCGCCGCCTGGCAGGTTGGCCTCGGACAGCATATCCCGCTCAACGAACTGCCGGATCGGCTGGACGAACTGGACCCGGAAAAGACCATCGTCGCCATGCGCCCGCACTATGACCGGGCCGAGATCGCACGACTCTATCTGACCATGCAGGGGTTCCACGCCCGTTATCTGACCGATGGCATATTGGGAATCGCCAACCACCTGCGGGGGGATATCGCGCGCGACTACATGGCCCTGGTCAACGACTGAATCGTCCCAACGTACAACCCATGAAAAGAAGGATGCCGACATGACAACTGATATCGACGAACTGGCCCGCCACATCGCGCCCAACGAGATGGGCCAGGCCCGGATCTCGCTGGATGCCTTTTCGAGGCTTATAACAAAGGCAGCGCAGAGCTCATCGACATACGCCTGCCCGAGGAAACGCGCGTCTGGCAGGTGAATTTCGGACTCCGAATACCGACCCCCGAACTGCCCGACCGCCTCGATGAACTGCCCACCGACCGATTGCTGGTGGTCGCCTGTCCTATGACAGATCGCTCCAACATGGCGCGCAGCTACCTCGCGGCTCGTGGCTTCGATGTGAAATACCTGCAGGGTGGCCTGCTGGGATTGATGGGCCGCCTGAAGGGCGGCAAAGCGGGAGACATCTCCACACGCTGAGTGACTCTTTATGGAAGACAGGGCAATGAGAAAGATACTGGTACCCATCGATATGTCCGAAACCTCGGAAGAAGCACTCGCCTTCGCGGTGAGCTGCCCCTGCCTGGAGAACAGGGAATTGCTGCTGTTGCATGTCATCGATCCGTTGGACATAAGCAGCCTGGGCGTACTGGGCATGGCGGACCGGGAGGACGACATGCGCCGGGAGCTCAAAAAGGAGGCGCGAGCACACCTCGATGACCTGGTTCAGCGGTACCGGCGAGACGGCCTCGAGCTGTCCTCCCGAATCGTCGTCGACCGTCCCTGGCGGGGCATCATCAGTACCGCCATCGAGGAGAACGTCGACGCCATCGTGATGGGCTCCCACGGGCGCGGTCTGGTGGCGGAACAGTTGCTCGGCAGCGTGGCGGAACGGGTGGTACGCAAAGCGCCGGTTCCCGTTACCACTATACGTCCGGAACATATGCGCGAGGACCTGATCCGGCACTGGCATCATCTGGGCGGGAATTAGGCCAGGTGGACACGTCGACCTATATCCTGGCGACCGGCCTTATCTTCGTCGTCTCGGTGCTGTTCTCCATGCTGGGGCTGGGCGGCGGCATGCTGTACGTCCCGATCTTCAAGTGGCCGGGCTTTCCGTTGAAGGCCGTCGCCATTCCGCTGGGACTGCTGCTCAACGGGGTCACCACCCTGTCTGCCTTCCTGCGTTATACCCGGGAGGGTCTGGTGGACTTCCGCGGAGGACTCCCAGCAGCCATTTCCGGCCTTGTACTAGCACCCGTGGGGGCACGCATGGTGGAATACGTGCCACAACACGCACTGCTTCTGCTGTTTGCCCTGATGGTCACGGTCGCCGGCATAAGGACCCTGGTGAAATCCTCCCAGGGGGAGCCGGAGCAGATGGCCAGCCCCACACGACGCGCCGCGATCGGCGCGACCGTGGGCGGCGGCGCCGGCCTCATCGCCGGCCTGCTGGGGATCGGCGGCGGCTTCATCGTCGCGCCAATGCTGATGGAACTCGGCTACCAGACCAAGCGCGCCGCCGCGACCACCGCCTTCATCGTCACCTTCTCGTCGTTCTCGGGCTTTCTCGGACACGTCGCCGCGGGCCATATCGACCTGCTGTTGGCCGGCCTGTCATTGACCGCGGTAATCGCCGGCTCCCAGCTCGGCGCCTGGTTCATGGCCAACAAGGCCTGCCCCGTCTGGTTCAAAAATCTCTATGGCATGATACTGCTGGCGGTAGCCGCCAAGCTGGTTACCGGGATCCTCGCCCAGTGAACATCCACTTCCAATGACAACCGCCAGGAGCACGCATTGAATTTTTGATCGAGAACTTCTCCTCCATTGCATGGCGGATCGTAAGAACAGAACAGCGGACCAGACCATGAACACGCACCTTCCTGCACCGGGTACCAAATGATGTGGGACATCCTGACCTTCGACCACTTCATCACCCCCGACGTGCTGCGCATCGCCTACTACCTCGGCGCAGTGGCGATGCCGCTGGCCCTGTGGGCTATGCGAGCCTGGTTGCTGCGCCGGATCGGCCTGCTGGCGGAGCTGGACAGCCAGCGGCAGCAGCTGTTCGCCTCCCTGAGCCAGCGCAACAGGATCCTCGTCGTGGCCTCGATGATCCTGCTGTTCCTGTTCATGGAACTGGCCTGGCGGGTGATGTTCGAGGCCATGATCGGCTATTTTCAGATGCACGATTACCTGCAGATCCTGGCAGCCAGCCAGCAGGGGCGTCTGCAATGAGTAGCTGCGGTATCGATGACAGGACGGATCTGCCGGTACTCTACGTGCGGCTGAAAGGGCGCGGCGAGGACGCCATGCGCATGGACAAGCGCCTGCGTTGCGCCGGACGGGCGCTGGGCGTGCGCGTAGCGGTCGACTGGGACGCAACACAACATGGCCTCCCGGTCATCACGATCGATCAGCAGCTGGTGGTGGACCGCCTGGTGGACACCATGCAACTCGAACAGCTGTTGAAACTATTCATCCAAAAAGAGGAGCAGCGCCCGTGAGCGGACACGATCACAGCCACGAAGTACCGGAGAGCGGCGGTCGCCTGGCCATTGTCATACTGTTGAACTTCACCATCACCGCGGCGGAGATTGTAGGCGGGCTGATATCGGGCAGTCTCTCGCTGATCTCGGATGCATTGCACAACTTCAGCGACGGCATCGCTGTCATCATCGCCTGGATCGCCATCCGTCTCGACGCCCGTCCCCGCACCGACCGGCACACCTTCGGTCTCAAACGTGCCCAGGTGGTCGCAGCGGTAATCAACGCCGGCGCCCTGGTGGCGATCAGTGTGTTTCTTTTCGTCGAGGCCTGGGACCGTTTCATCGATCCACACCCCATCGAAGGAATGGTAATGACCGGCGTGGCCGTGGTTGGACTGGTGGCAAACGTCCTGGGCACCTGGTTACTGCACCGCGGATCGAAACAGAACATGAACCTCAAGGCCGCCTACCTGCACCTGTTCTCCGATGCCATCTCCAGTGTCGGCGTGATACTGGGCGGCCTGGCCATCGCGTTCTTTGACATCACCTGGCTGGATCCACTCCTGACCATACTGATCGGCCTGTACGTACTCAAGGAGAGCCTGCAGATACTGTGGCGGGCGCTGGAGGTCTTCCTGCTGGCGGCACCCGGTAACATCGCCCTGGGCGACGTTCGCAACGCCGTCCTGTCCATTCCCGGCGTCGAGTCCATCCATCACATCCACCTGTGGGAAGTCGCCGAACACGACATCCATTTCGCGGGTCACATCGTCACCGCTGACCAGCGGTTGAGCAAGGTACAAACGACACGCCTGGAAATCGAGAAAATGATGCACGAACGCTTTGGCATCGACCACACCACGCTGCAGTTCGAGAACGTAGGCGCCACCTGTGCAACTGCCAGCCTGGCCTGAATTCGACACAGGAAAACACATGAACGCACAACGCAAACGGATCCTCTACAGCCTCATCAGCCTTTTATTGACCGGCTTGGTAGTTGTTCTGATCCTGCTCAAAGGGCCACTGGCGCCGGTTCCAGTGCAAACGGTGCAACTGACCCCCGGCAAGCTGCAACCTGCCCTTTTCGGCGTCGGGACAGTCGAGGCACGTTACAGCTACGCCATAGGGCCCACCCGAACCGGTCGACTGCTGACACTCACCGTGGACCAGGGCGATCGGGTGACAGCCGGGCAGGTGATCGGCGAGATGGACCCGGTCGACCTGCCCGACCGGGTACACGGCACCCAGCTCGGCGTCGAGCAGTCGGAACACCAGGTGGACGCGGCACAGGCACGCCTGGACGAGGCCAGAAATCGCTCCGCACAGGCCTGGCGCGATGCGAGGCGCTACCGGGAATTGCTTGCCAAGCATCAGGTCAGCCAGGAAGCCGCGGACGCCAAAGAGACCACGGCTAGTACCAGCGCTGATCTGGTGCGGGTTGCCGAGGCCGATCTGGAAGCGGCCCGACACGAGCTGCAGCATCGCCATGCCGATCTCGATGGCCTGCAGCGACAGGTGAAGGAACTGCAACTGCGTAGCCCGGTCGGTGGAGTGGTAACCATGCGCGACGCGGAACCCGGCTCAGTGATCGTGGGCGGCACCCGGGTGCTGCAGGTCATCGCTCCAGACACGCTGTGGATAAGGACGCGTATCGAGCAACAGGACAGCAACGGCCTTGCGCCGGGTCTACACGCCGACATCCGCCTGCGCAACAACCCCGGTTCTCTGCTCGCCGGGCGGGTTGCCCGCCTGAAGCTGGTGGCCGATGACCTCACCGAGGAGCGCTAGGTGGACGTGGCCTTTGAACATATTCCGGAGAGGGTAGCCGTCGGCACCCTCGCCAATGTGACCCTGCAGCTGCCCGCTGTCGAACACGCTGAGTGGCTGCCCGCCGCCGCCCTGCAAAGCCATGAACGACAGCGGGGAGTATGGACAGTACGCGAGGGGCGGGCACATTTCCAACCGGTGAAAACCGACATACAGACCCTCGACGGAAAGGTGCAGATTCTGTCGGGCCTGGACGCCGGCGCGCGAGTCATCAGTTATATGCGCGCACCGCTGCGCGAGGACCAGCGGGTGCGGATCGAACAACCATGATCAGCCTAGCCTATCGTGACGTGGCCAACGGCTTTGGCCGTTACCTCCTGACCGGGCTGGGGCTCGGTCTGCTGATCGGCGTGACCCTGACCATGGCCGGCGTGTTCCGCGGCATGGTCGACGATGGGAGGGCCCTGCTACGCGCCAGCGATGCGGACATATGGGTGGTACAGCAGAACACCCTGGGGGACCCTTTGCCGAACCCTCCTCGCTACCGGACGCTGGAGGTCGGCGAGGGCCCACACCGGGTGCGGGTCATGTTGCAGGGCATGCCGCCCGGCAGCCGCCCCCCTGCCATTGACCGAGGGTCGGCCCGTCACCCGTTCGCACTACGAACTGGTTGCGGATCAGCGCAGTGGGCTGCGCGTGGGCGAGCATATCCGCATCCATCGCCACGATTACGAGGTGGTCGGCGTCACCAACGGAATGCGTTCTCCCTCGGGTGACCCCATCCTGTTTCTGCCGCTGAAGGACGCCCAGGAGATTCAGTTCCTCAAGGACAACGACGCCCTGTTCCGCGACCGGCGCCAGCTGGCAGCCAGCCCGGTCCTGAACCCACCGGGCAACCCGCGCCTGCTACCCACCGTGGAACAGTCGCTGTTCTCCAACCATCGGGTCAACACGGTGCTCATACAACTGGCGCCCGGCACCGATGCACGGCAGGTCGCGAATCACATCCGTCGATGGTTGCGCCTGACCGCCTACACCCGCGACCAGATGGAGGAGATCCTGATCGGCCAGCTGATCGCCATGGCCTCGAAACAGATCGGCATGTTCCTGGTTATCCTTACCGTGGTCAGTGCCGCCATCGTCGCCCTCACCATCTACTCATGACCCAGACCAAGCTCAAGGAAATCGCCGTATTGAAACTGATCGGCACACCCGACCGCCTGATCGCCCGCATGATACTGATCGAGGCCGTCGGACTCGGTCTCATCGGCTTTCTCACCGGCAAACTGGCGGTCAGCTACTGGGCGCCGTTGTTTCCCAAACACGTGGTCATGCTGCCGGAGGACACCCTGCGCGCACTGGCCATCACCCTGGTCATCTGCATCCTGGCCAGCGTTGCCGGTATCCGCGCGGCGCTGTGGGTACCGCCGGGTTCGGCGATCGGAGGCTGAGCGGAATGCCCAGGGCAAACGTGAATGAACCGGCCATCCTGGTCGAAAATCTGAGCAAGACCTATGGCCGGGGCGATACCGCGGTACAGGCGCTGAAGAATGCCAGCCTGCAGGTGGCCGCCGGCGAGGTGGTGGGCCTGCTCGGGCCCAGCGGATCCAGCAAGACCACCCTGCTGCAATGCCTGGGAGCGATCACCGACCCCAGCGGCGGGCGCATCCGTCTCGGCGGCCAGACCCTGTACGACAACGGCTGGCAGTACAGTAACCGGCGCGCGCTGCGGCGCGACCAGATCGGTTTCATCTTCCAGCGCCCCTACCTGATCCCGTTTCTCGACGCCACCGAGAACATCGCCATACTGCCCATGCTGCAGGGACAGGGTCGCAAACAGTCCTACGCACGTGCCAACGAGCTTCTCGACACCCTGGATATCCGCCACCGCGCCAGCGCCCGCATCGAGGAACTCTCGGGTGAAGAGCAGCAGCGCGTGGCGATCGCCCGCGCCTTGGCCAACCACCCCCGGTGGTGCTGGCCGACGAACCGACCGCCCCGCTGGACAGCCAGCGCGCCATGGACGTTATGCGGCTGCTGCATGAAATGGCGGAACGGTCCGACGCAGCGGTGATCGTGGTGACCCATGACGAGAACATCATCCCGCTGTTCCGGCGCCTGTACCGGCTGCGGGATGGCGTGTTGCATGAAGAAGTTGGAAATTCAGGGGAGGAGACATGAGAGGCGGCGGGCAGTTGATCCAGGTCAGTTGAAGCCCGACTTGTCGAAGCTGGCTGCATCCTTTATTGATTTCTGTCGCTTCCCTCACAGAGACCGATTCCCATGATTGTCAATGGCCAATAATTTTGACCCCCCTTCGGCCAATAAAATTGACCCGCCCGGGGCGACAAAAAATCAGCTCTCGCGTTTGTGCTTCAGTCGATAGCTCTCACCTCCCAGCATGAAGATGTGTGAATGGTGGATCAGCCGGTCCACG
>JAKRWE010000065.1 GCA_024712425.1 Chromatiales bacterium | reverse complement strand
GAGTAGCCGGCCAGCAGGTCCCGGATATCGTCGGGATCGAGGAACTCGACCTCCACGTCCACGGTGCGGGCCTGCTTCTCGGCATCCAGCACGTAGTCCGCCACCCGTCGCACCCGCCCCCTGAATCGCCGCTCGCCAAAGGCGTCCAGGGTGACCCTGGCCGGCTGGCCGACCTTCACCCCGGCTACGCCGACCTCGTCGATGGGTGCGCTCAGGTAGAGGCAGCGGTTATCGATCAGGTCCACGGCGGGCGGTGTGGCGACCCCGACCGGCGAGGGGGTGACATATTCCGAGAGTTCACCGTTGATCTCGGCCGCCACGCCGTCGAAAGGCGCGACCAGGCGGGTCTTTTCCAGATTGGCCCGGGTTACGCCGATGCGGACCTGGCTGACGGCCGCCTTGGCCTGGGCGGCCTCACAGGCGGCACGTGCCGAGCTGGCCCTGGAATTGGCCTGTTCGGCCTTGTCTTCGGCCACCAGCTTGCGTTTCAGCAGCTTGTTCAGGCGCTCGGCCTCGCGTCGCGCCTGTTCCGCGTCGATGCAGCTCGCCTTGGCCGAGGCCAGTGCGCTGTTGGCCTCCTGGCGCGCCAGCTGCAGCTGCGCCTGCAGGTCCCGGTTCCAGAGTGCCAGCAGCAGCTCACCCTTACTTGACCCTGTCTCCCTCCTTTACCGGCAGGTGGGCGATCTGACCGCCGGCGCTGGGGGGACAGCCCGGCGCGGCGGCAGGCCTTGACCGTGCCGGCGCGGGTGTTTGAGACTGTCTTTTCCACCGTGCCCCGTTCGACCGGCGCCACCACCACCCTGACCGGCTTGGGGCGGGCGCTCCACCACAACCAGCCACCGGCAAGGGCCGCGATGAGCAGGACGACGAGGAGGTGTTTGAAGGTCTTCATGGCGCCGGTTCCCGATGGATCATGCCAAGTATCGCAGGTTTGGGCATTTTTGTAGGAGCGGGCTTGCCCGCGAAGAGCCATCGCTTCTATCAGGAAGTACGCCGTCGTCATTCGCTGCCAAGGCAGCTCCTACATGCTGTAATGCGAAGGTATATAATTCCCCGTTTCCCGCATTACCAGTTTCAGGGGTAAGACATGTCAAAATCCGGCATCAACAAAGTGGTTCTCGCCTATTCCGGCGGCCTGGATACCTCCATCATCGTCAAGTGGCTGCAGGACGTCTACCAGTGCGAGGTGGTCACCTTCACTGCCGATATCGGGCAGGGCGAGGAGGTCGAGCCGGCGCGCGCCAAGGCGCAGGCGGCCGGCATCAGGGAGATCTACATCGAGGATCTGCGCGAAGAGTTCGCGCGCGACTATGTCTTCCCCATGTTCCGGGCCAATGCGATCTACGAAGGTGAGTATCTGCTCGGCACCTCGATCGCACGTCCGCTGATCGCCAAACGCCTGGTGGAGATCGCGAAGGAGACCGGCGCCGATGCGATCTCGCACGGCGCTACCGGCAAGGGCAACGACCAGGTGCGCTTCGAACTGGGCGCCTATGCGCTGGCGCCGGATATCAAGGTCATCGCGCCGTGGCGCGAGTGGGACCTGCTCTCGCGCGAGAAGCTGATGCAGTATGCCGAGTCGCAGGGCATCGAGATCGACTACGTCAAGCAGGGCAAGAAGTCGCCGTACTCCATGGACGCCAACCTGCTGCACATCTCCTACGAGGGCGACATCCTGGAGGATCCATGGAACGAGCCCGAGGAGGACATGTGGCGCTGGACCGTGTCGCCCGAAAAGGCCCCGGACGAGCCGACCTACCTGGTTCTGAGCTTCGAGAAGGGCGACATCGTCGCCATCGACGGCAAGGCCATGAACCCGGCCGAGGTCATGGAGTACCTGAACCGGGTCGCTGGCGAGAACGGTGTGGGACGCGACGATATCGTCGAGAACCGCTATGTCGGCATGAAGTCGCGCGGCTGTTACGAGACGCCGGCCGGCACCGTGATGCTGAAGGCGCACCGCGCCATGGAGTCATTGACCCTGGACCGTGAGGCAGCGCACCTCAAGGACAGCCTGATGCCAAAGTACGCCGAGATGGTCTATAACGGGTACTGGTGGAGTCCCGAGCGCGAGGCCCTGCAGGCGCTGATCGACAAGACCCAGGAGACGGTCAACGGCGATGTGCGGGTCAAGCTGTACAAGGGCAATGTGATCGTGGCCGGACGCCGCTCGGAGAGCGATAGCCTGTTCGACGAGTCGATTGCCACTTTCGAGGATGACGGTGGTGCCTATGACCAGAAGGATGCGGCCGGCTTTATCAAGCTCAACGCCCTGCGCCTGCGCGTGGGGGCGCGTCGGCGCGGGTCCTGAATCCAGGATCTCATCCGCTCCGCCCGTGCAGCGGGTGGCGGGAATGATCCCATGCAGCTGAGGCATCCTCTGGTCGGGCTCAGCAGTTGCCTGGGCGGTCAAAAGGTCCGCTACGACGGCACGGACAAGCGTGACGATGGCCTGTTGGCAGAGCTCGATCTGTTTGCGGACCTGGTACCCCTGTGTCCGGAGGTCGCGATCGGCCTGGGTGTGCCGCGGGCGCCGATCCAGCTTAATGTGCTCGAGGACGGTAGGCTCCGGGTGCGCGGTGTCGCGGACCCCTCGCTGGACGTCACTGAGGACCTGCAGGCCTATGCGGAGGCATGCCTGCCGCTGTTCGAGCAGCTCGATGGCTACGTGTTCAAGGCCCGTTCGCCTAGCTGTGGGCCCAGGGGCGTGTTGCGTGTGCATGGCGACGGTCGCGAGGATGAACAGGGGCGTGGCTATTTTGCGGGGTTCGTGCGCAGGCATTTTCCCCTGATGCCGCTGGCGGACGAGGATGCGCTGGCCGATCCGGGCAGAATGGCCGCCTTCGAGCGCTACGTGAAGGCGTATTTCGATTACCACCATGCCGGAGAGGAGATGAATGACGGGGCAAGCCGGGGCCTTCGGGCTGATCGTGATTGGCGACGAGATCCTGGCCGGTAGCCGGCGCGACCGGCATTTCGACGGTATCGGGAAACTGTTGCGTGAGCGGGGCTTCCACCTCGTCTGGTTTCGCATTCTGCCGGACGATCCGGATTACCTGGTGGCCGAACTGAGGCGCACCATGGGCGAGGGGATCCCGGTATTCAGCTGCGGCGGCATAGGCGCCACGCCGGACGACCATACGCGCGCGTGCGCGGCAAAGGCGGCAGGTGTGCCGCAGCTGCGCCATGCGGGGGCGGTAGCCGAGATCGAGGCGCAGTTCGGCGAGGAGGCCTATCCCATCCGCATCCGCATGGCGGACCTGCCGGCGGGTGCGGAACTCATTCCCAATCCCTATAACCGGGTGCCCGGGTTCAGCATCCGGGCGCACCATTTTCTGCCGGGCTTCCCGGACATGGCGCACCCCATGGCCGAATGGGTGCTGGATCATCGTTATGCGCGGCATGCACCGCAGCAACAGCGTTCGGTCTGGGTGTACGACGCGAGCGAGAACGACCTGATGCCGCTGATGGAGCGGCTCACGGCGGACTACCCGGGCAGAAGCTGTTCAGTCTGCCCCGCCTCGGCCAGCCCCGGCGGGTCGAGCTGGGCTACCGGGGAGGTGACGAGATCGGCAGGCCGTTCGAGGCGTTGCTGGACGCGCTGGCGGCCGGCGGGTTTCGCTACGAGGTGGTTGAATGATGTGCTGCCGCCGCTGCCCGCTGCCGGTGTGACGAATCGGAAATGATCGGGTGAGGCCACAATCCAAAGGAGGTTGTCATGAAAGATATCGTTTTGTCCCTGTCCCTGCTGGCCCTGTTGCTGGGATTGCTTCCAGCGGCGCTGGCGGCGCCGCCCTCGGCCTACGAGGGGCGGGCGCTGTATGTCTCCTATTGCCAGCTGTGCCACGGGCTCAAGGGCAAGGGCGACGGGCCGCTGGCCAGGGCGATGGGGATCAAGCCGGCCGACCTGACCACGGCGGTGCGCTCGCGCAGTGACACCATCCTCACCAAGATCATCACCGGTGAGGGAAAGCCAACCATCAGCGGGCGTGATCGTCACAACCTGCTGAGTGATACAATGCCCGAATGGCGTACCGTATTCGATTCCAGCCAGGGCAAGTCACTGATCGCCTACCTCCGTTTCATCGGCTACTCCAAGTACGATCTGATGGGAGACCCGGTAAGGGGCAAGAAACTCTATCTGCGCTACTGCTCGGTCTGTCATGGCGAGGAAGGCACCGGTGACGGCATCATGACCAAGCTGATGCGTATCTATCCCATGGATCATGCCAACCCGAACGAGACAGGCCGTTTCACCAATCAGCAACTGGTGCATGGCATCCTGGAGGGAAAGGGACGCTATATGCCGGCCTGGAAGGGGATTCTCAGTCAGGCCGACGTGGAGGCTCTGGTCAGCTATATCCGCCTGCTGTCGTACTGAGCCGTACCGGGTTCAATCTGTCTTCTGCCACGAAGGTGCCTGCCGCTGGTGGCCGGCCTCGTGCAGGCGTTCAAGGTATTCGGTCCAGTACAGGGCCTGTTTGCGGCCCAGGTCGTGCAGATAGTCCCAGTCGTACAGGCCCGAGTCGTGCCCGTCGTCGAACACGATCTTGATCGCGTACTGGCCCACCGGGACGATGTCCTCGATGTTCACGTCCTGCTTGTCCAGCTGCAGCTTGGCCTGTTGACCCCAGTGGCCGCGCACCTCGGCCGACGGCGAATAGACGCGCAGCAGTTCCACCGGGTAGGTGTAGCTGTTGCCGTCGTCGAAGCCGATCTCCAGCGTGTGGGACTGCCTGTGCAGGGTGATGTCGGTGGGTCTGACCTGGCTCATGGGCTCATTGTCTTTTGTCATGCGGCTGCTGCCAACCCCGCGCTTGCTGATGTTGATCAATGCTGCTGTGGTCTGCAGGCGTTAGACTGCTCGATTATCTATTTGAAAGTTTCCATGCGGAGGTTCCCATGCAGGGAGAAAAACACGATCTGGTCCATGAGCTGCCCGAGTACCGCGAGCGTATCCACGAACTCAAGACCAGCGACCACCACTTTTCCCGCCTGTACGATGAATACCACGAGGTGGAGCACGAGGTGCGCCGCATAGAGGAAGGGGTGGAGGTGGCCTCCGACGAATACCTGGAGGAACGCAAGCGACTGCGCCTCAGGCTCCAGGACGAGTTGTTTGCCATCCTGCAGAAGGGCGGGGCGCCGGCCTGATCATAGATTTCTGCCTGGCGGTTCGAATGAAACTATGGGGCTCGTTGCTGGACGGCCTGGAGCGTAGGGGCGGCCTTGGCCGCGAATGAGTCACGCAGTCAATAGATGAACGGAATCAGTCGCTTGCAGTTGCAGGCATAGTCGCCGTAGTCATCGAAGCATCCGCGCAGGTAGCGCTCCTCCCGGTTCATCTTGCCCAGGATGGCCAGGAACAGCGTGATCAGCGACAGCTGGTTGAGCAGACCGCCGTTGTACATTGCGATGCCCAGCATGAACAGCAGGACCGCCAGGTACATCGGGTGTCGCACCCAGCGGTAAGGGCCGCTGGTGACCAGACGCGCCTGTTCCAGCGGTTCGGGGTAGACCGCGAAGTTGCCCAGCCGGTTGTGCAACAGGGTATACAGGGCGATCAGGATGCCGATCACCGAGACGATCAGCCATTCGGCCGCGCCCTGCTGTCCGGCGTAGGGGTACAGCCCCATGCCGATGGAGGCGAACTGCGGTGCCACCAGCAGGTGACTGCTGACAGGGGGTTTCATCAGCACTCGGCTCCCAGTCTGCGTGCGCGTTCGAGCACCGTGGCCGGATTCTCGCCGCTTCCGTTCCATCCCTGGATATGGCGCTCCACTAGGCCGGCGAGCAGCTCGATGTGCGCCGGCCTGTCATTCAGACAGGGGATGTACTCATAACGTTCCCCACCGGCTTCCAGGAAGATGTCGCGGTTCTCCATGGCAACCTCCTCGAGGGTCTCGAGACAGTCGGCGGAGAAGCCCGGGCACAGCACCTGTATGGATTTGATGCCCTCGCCGGCCAGCTGTTGCAGGGTCTTGTCGGTATAGGGCTGCAGCCACTGGCGTGGTCCCAGGCGCGACTGGAAGCTGAGGGTCCACTGATCCTCGCGCAGGTCCAGCGCCTCGGCCAGCAGGCGCCCGGTTTTCTGGCATTCGCAGAAATAGGGGTCGCCCTTGTCGAAATAGTCCTGCGGGATGCCGTGGAATGAGAGCAGCAGCTTTTCCGCGCTGCCGTGCGCCTGCTGCCACTCGTGGATGCTCTCTTTCAGTGCGGCAATGTAGGCGGGATCGTCATGGTAGTGGTTGATGAAGCGCAGTTCGGGCAGCCAGCGCCAGCCATGCAACACATGCGTGACCTCGTCGAAGATCGACGCGGTAGTCGTGGCCGAATACTGTGGGTACAACGGCAGCACCAGCACCCGGCGCGCGCCGGCGTCGCGCAACTGCTGCAGCCCCGAAGCGATCGACGGCGAGCCATAGCGCATCCCCAGGGCCACCCGGATATCGTCTCCGTGCCGCTCGGCAAGTCGCTCTCGCAAGGCCTGTTCCTGGCGCCGCGAGATCAGCAGCAGGGGCGAGCCTTGGTCGGTCCATATCTTCTGATAGGCCGCCGCCGATTTTCCGGGGCGGGTATTCAGGATGATCAGGTTGAGCGCCAGCCACCAGGTCCAGCGCGGCCCCTCCACCACCCGTGGATCCCACAGGAACTCCTTCAGGTAACGGCGCACCGAGGCGCGGTCGGGGGTATCCGGGGTACCCAGGTTGACCAGCAGGATGCCGGTGCGGTCGGGCAGGTCGTGGCAATAATCGGTAGGGCTCATGTCATGTCAGTTGGTACGAATGGAGCAAAGTCTAACCCGGATGGCATCCGGCGGCACGGCGCAGGCGCGCCTCCACCCGTGCCTGTTCGATCAGTTCGGGTTGAACGACGTTCGGGTAGAGGCGGTACAGATCGGCAACGAGTTCGGCACGTGAACGGGCCTGTTGTTCGAGCTGGGATCGTTGCCCGGTGTCTGTGATGGGGAGCAGCAGCAGGAGCGGGGAGGGCCAGCCGATGTAATCGCCAGCCAGTCGTTCCACCAAGGGGTCCGGCCAATCGCTCGCTATGCCAAAAAGGGGGAACTGCGCCGGGTCGGCAACCGTCCCGTTGTCCAGGCGATGGCCGCTGCCGTCGGCCCGTCGTTCGAACCAGTGCCGTGCCTGAGCCCGGTGACGTACCTCCGATTCCAGGCGTTCGGCATGCGCGCGGGGGCAGTGGCCGTCGTTGTTGGCGATGCCGGCTTCATTCAGGGCCATGGACTCGAAGTCGTGATCCACTAGGGTGGTGGCATGCCAGGCGGGGGCGGGTGAACCGCTGGCATACTCGACATTGCCAGTACTGGCGATCAGCGCCACGGGGTGTCCATGGTAGTCGCAGGCCCAGTATTCGAAACGGTCGCTGAGCGGGAAAGGCAGTTGTTCCTGCTGCCGGCGCAGCTCGTCCAGCAGTTCGTCACAGGCATTTTGCATGGCGCCGATTCCAGCAGCGGGTTGGCGCTGACCCGCTGCAGGCCGTCGGATGCCGACCACAGGGCCCAGTTGAAGTACTGCCGCAATACCTGTCGGTCGGGACTGCGCCAGGTATGTTCCGGCCGTTCGCCGAGCACCTGCAGACGCCACAGCACACCGTTGGCGCTGAAGGCGCGCGCCGAGTCGGTTTCCACGACCTGGAGTACGCCAGAGAAGGGGTTTAGCTGGCGGATGGCATAGACGGACATGCGCTCAGAAGCGTAACTTGAAGCCCGCGTTTGCCAGGTAGGCTGCTTCCTGCTCGAGTTCGGCCCGGGTCAGCGGGTGGTCGTCGAGCCATTGGTCGGGGAAGCTGACCCGGATTCGTGATTTCTCCACGTCCAGGTACAGCATGGGCTTGCTGTCGGGAGAACGTCCCCGGTGCAGCAGCACCGACAGGCGCAGCAGGGCGGTCAGTCTGCGCGTGGGTTCCTGCAGGTATTCCGGCAGGCTGCGCAGGGCGCCTTCTGCGAACTTGCGGCGGTGGTTGTAGACCATGGCCGCCAGCATCGCCTGCTGTGGACGCGAGAAGCCGGGCATATCGGCGTTGGCCAGGATGTAGGCACCGTGCTTGTGAAAGCCACTGTGCGAGATGCTCAGGCCGATCTCGTGCAGCTGGCAGGCCCAGCCCAGCATGTGGGCATGGTCGTTCTGGGTCAGGTTCCATCCACGCGCGACCTGGCTGAGCAGCGCGGTGGCGGTCATCTCGATGCGTTGTGCCTGGGCGCTGTCCGCGCCGAAGCGCTTGGCGAGCGACTCCACGGTGCGGCCACGCACGTCCTGGTGGCGCGAGTAGCCGATCAGTTCGTACAGCAGGCCCTCACGCAAGGCCATGTCGGACACCTGAAGTTTCTCGATTGCGAGGCTGTCGAACAGGGCGCTGAGCACCGCGATGCCGCCGGGGAAGACCGGGCGACGCTCGTCCGACAGGCCGTCCAGTTCGATGTTGTCTATGTGCCCGGCCTTGAGCAGCTTCTTGCGCAGTTTCTTGAGGCTGGCGGCGGTGATGCCTTCCTCGCTCCAGCCATTGGTCTTGACCACGGAACGGATGGAGCGGATGGTGCCGGAGCTGCCAACGGCGCGTTCCCAGTTGCCGCTGCGATAGCACTGGCGCACCGGGCGGACCTCCAGTGCGGCGCGCAGCATGGCGGAGTTCATGGCGTCCTCGGTGATGCGGCCGTCGCTGAACATCAGGCGGCTCATGCTCACGCAGCCCATGTACAGGCTGTCGCGTTTGCCCGGCTCCATGCCCTGGCCGAGAATAAGTTCGGTGCTGCCGCCGCCGATGTCGATGACCAGGCGGGTCTCGTTGCCGGCGGCCAGACCGTGGGCGACACCCAGATAGACCAGGCGCGCCTCCTCGGTGCCGGAGATGATTTCGATGGGGTGGCCCAGGGCCTGTTCCGCCGAGCGCAGGAAGGCGCCGCCGTCGTTGATCCTGCGCATGGTATTGGTGCCGACCGCGCGCACCGCCTCGGGGGGGATGTCACGCAGGCGCTGGCCGAAGCGCTCCAGGCAGTCCAGCGCACGTTGTGCGACGGCCGGGTCCAGGGATTTGTCGGGCTGCAGCCCCTCGCCGAGGCGGACCGAATCGCGCAGGCGGTCGACCATCACCAGGCGATCCTTGTCCATGCGCCCGACCACTATGTGGAAGCTGTTGGAGCCGAGATCGATGGCCGCATAGGTGGCCGTCTCAAAGGAGTCCGCTGATTCTGTACCCATGATGCTGTCGGTCGAAAGACGTTGGCGCATGCTAACGCTTTTGCGGCCAGGCTTGTTAGAGATTTATGATGCCGGCATGGAAATGAAATATTGCTGCCATTGTGGCGAGGCGATACGCATCGGGATCCCGGCGGGCGACAACCGTAAGCGCCATATCTGCGATGCCTGCAACACCGTCCACTATCACAACCCCAAGATCGTCACCGGTTGTATCGCCAGCTGGGAAGACCGGATCCTGCTGTGCCGGCGCGCAATCGAACCGCGTCGCGGCCTGTGGACGGTCCCGGCCGGTTTCATGGAAAATGGCGAGAGCACCTGGGAGGGCGCTGTGCGCGAGACCCTCGAGGAGGCCAGCGCGCGTGTGGCGGTGGAGGGCCTGTACCTGACGGTCAACCTGCCGCATATCGACCAGGTCTATATGCTGTTCCGCGCACGCCTGCTGGATCTGGATTACTCGCCCGGCGAGGAAAGCCTGGAAGTGGATCTCTTTTCCAGGGAGCAGGTGCCGTGGAAACGCCTCGCCTTTCCGACCGTGGCGCTGGCCCTGGAACGCTATTTCGATGACCGTGAGCGTGGCGAGTTTCCGGTGCGCATGGCCGATATCGTACGCGACCCCTCGAGCCTGCGAGGGTATCGTGTGATATCGCCGTATCGTTCTTCCTGATGCGCTCAGACCCGCGGGGGCAGTGCGTACGAGGCCGGTCGATGGCATACCCCTGAACGAAATCGACGCCCAGCTCGCACAGCAGCTTCAGCGTCCGCTCGTCTTCTACCCACTCGGCGATGGTGCTGAACCCCGCTTTGTGCGCGACCCGGTTGATGGCTGCGACGATCTGTTGATCGATCTCGCTGTCGGCCAGGCCCAGCACGAAGCTGCCGTCGATCTTGATGAAGTTGGCGCACAGGTTTTTCAGGTAGGTGAAGCTGCACATGCCGCTGCCGAAGTCGTCGAGCGCCACGCAGGCCCCCAGTGACTGGATACGCTCGATAAAGGCGTTGGCCAGTTGCAGGTTTGCCACGGCAGCGGTCTCGGTGATCTCGAAGCAGAACATGCCGGCGTCGAGTCGGCGCTCGGCCAGTCTTTTCTCGATGAAGTGGTAGAGCCCGCGGTCTCCCAGCGACTGCCCGGACAGGTTGATAAAGGCCATCCGGGGGCGCTCTTGCGGCGGCAGTTCCGCGAGGCGGTTGAATATCAGTTCCATGGCATGCCGATCCAGTGCCGGCATCAGGCCGTAACGCTCTGCCGCGGGAATGAACTCATCGGGTGGGATCAGTTCATCGCCCGGACCCTGCAGGCGCAGCAGGAACTCGGCATGCGGACGGTGGTTGATGTCGCGGGCACTGGCAATGGGCTGGCAGTGGAGGATGAAGAGATGCTTCTCCATGGCCTCCTGCAGGCGTCCGATCCATTGCATCTGCTCGCTGCGCCGGGTCATCTCCTGGTCCCGCTCGGTCACCACATGGATAGTATTGCGCCCCTTGTCCTTGGCCGCGTAGCAGGCCATGTCGGCAAGGCTCAGCAGTTTTTTTGCATCCGATGCCCCGGGGTCGATCGGGACCATGCCGATACTGACACCGATGCGGAAACTGCGCTGCTGCCAGTCGAAGCGGTAATCGTGAACGGCCTGCCGGATCTTGTCCGTGACCTTGCACGCCTGGGCAGCATCGCAGTTTTCCAGCAGCACCCCGAATTCATCCCCGCCCAGGCGGGCGATGGTGTCGCGTGCGCGCAGCTGCGAGGAAATGACGCGGGTGATATCGACCAGCAGCTTGTCGCCGGCGGCGTGCCCACAGGTGTCGTTGACGATCTTGAACTGGTCGAGATCCAGGTACAACAGCACGTGCCGGCCGCGCTGTTCGCGAACCGAACGCACGGCATTGTGCAGACGCTCGTCGAAGACGATGCGGTTGGCCAGGCCGGTCAGGGCGTCGTGATAGGCGAGGCGCTTGATGTCCTCGAGGTTCTGACTGATCTGTTCGGCCATCCGGTTGAAGGCCTGCGCCAGTTCGGTTATTTCATCGTTGCCGTCTACCGGGGCCCGGGCATCGAGATCGCCTTCGGCGAAACGGCCTGTCTGATCGATGACGCGCTGCAGCCGCCGGGTGAGCAGGATGCCAATCAACACACCGGCGATGGCGATCACTGCCATCCCTGTTACCGCGATGGCAATCCCCAGTGACAGGATGTCGCCATAGGCCTGTTTCAGTTCGCGATTGGACAGAGTGATGTTCAGATGGCCGAGTGTGTCGCCGCTGTCGATCTCGCGACTCAGGAGGTAGGCGCCCTCCGGGGGCGTCTTGGTGACGGCCGTGCGCCCCTGGCGTGTCGGGCCGGACGATGCGATGACGCGCTCCTGGCGGTCGTGCAACTCAATCGAGAGGATGTGTGGATTGGTCGCGGCCCGCTCGAACAACGGGGTCAGGTCGGAGAACTCCATGGTCAGGAGGGCGGTATGGCCTGCCTCGGCCAGCAGGTCCAGAATGGCGTTGTCCTGTACGGTGATCTGTTCGCGCGCCTGTTCGTAGGACTTGGTCTGCGTCTGCCACAGCACCAGGGAGAGCATCAGCAGTCCCAGCAGCAGAACAGTGATGGCAATCCGGAACCTGAGTGAGTGCAGGAACTTCATTGATGATGGTAGGCCGCGAGGTGTTCCCGGAGCATGGAACGGACGTGTTCGTAATCGCGGGCGTTCGCGGCCTGGAAACCCTCCCTGGACGAGAAGTAGTCGCGCAGGGCATCGCGTTGCTCATGGCTGAGATTCGGGCTGGCGAGGTAGGCCACGTTGGGGAGATCACGGGTGCGAGTGAGTATCTTGAAATGCGTTCCCAGTTGTTCCTGGAATACCTGTACGACTGGTTCAGCCAGTCCGCAGGCGTCGACCAGGCCGCTCATCAGGGAATGGATGCAGGCCTGCTGGGAGGCGTAGCGGACATCCTGCAGGTCCTTGCGGTAGTCCAGGCCGGCCTTCCTTAGTAGCAGATGGCTGCTGATGGTGGTCCCGTTGGCGGGGGACATGAAGCCAAAGCGGTGTCCGCGCAGATCGCGGGTGTTGCGGAAAGGGGCGTCGCCGCGGGTGATGATCAGGTAATGCAAGGGGTTGCTGCGGCGGGCCAGGGGGACATAGCCTACCGGCTCGGCGACCATGAGGTAATGGCCCAGGCCGGCCAGCACGATGTCGTATTCCTGTTTTTCGAGGTGCCTGAGAAAGTGGTCGACGTCCGAGGCGGTGCGCAGGATGACCTCGCGGTCGAGCACCAGTGAGAGCTCTTCGGCGATGGTGCTGTAGGTATCCTCGATCTGACGGGGCGTGGTGTGGGGGAATACCCCGAGGATGCAGGTGCCATCCGCATCGCGGCAGGCGGCGGAAGAAAGGCCTGCCAGCAACGCCATGCCAGTGAGTATCAGCAGCTGGATATATCGTTTCATTGTTGTTCCTTCAACAGGGGACGATAGATGTCGAAATCACGGGTGGAGGAAGGGATGAAGCCGGCCGCTGCAAAAAATAGCGGCGGATATCCTTCACCAGTTTCGGGTCGAGCCCGGAACGCACTACCCAGGATACATTGGGCACTTTGCCGGAGCGCGCCAGAACCGTGAAATGTCTGTCCAGTCGGTCCTCGAAGATGGCCCGCACCTGCGCGGCCAGGCCGCAGGCATCGACCCGGGCGCTGATCATGGCGTGGATACAGGCCTGGGGGGAGCTGAAGGCCCGGGTCTGTACCCTGTCTTCAAGTCCCGGGGACTGTCGCACCAGTTGAAGTGTGAACGCGGTCGTGCCCCGCGAGGCGGGAATCAGCCCCAGGGTATGCCCGGCCAGGTCGGCCACCTGCTGCATTCCGCTATCCGGCAGGGCGATGATCTCGAACACTAGGTCGTCGTCGCGGCGTGCGATGGGGCGGTATCCGGCCGGTTCGGCGTCGCTCAGGTATTGGCCGATGCCGGTCAGCGCGATATCGTAGTCTTGGCGGCGCAGGTGCCTGATAAAGGCGCCCATGGAACGGCTGGTGCGCAGCTGCACGTCGCGGTCGATGGCCAGGCCGAGCTCCTCGGTGATGGGTGCATAGGTTGCCTCGATCTGTCCCAGCGAGGTATGTGGGAAGACCCCGAGCACACAGCTGCCGCCGGCCGCGTTGCAATTGCCGGCAACAGCGCTTACCGGGGCAAGCAACATCGCGGCCAGCAGGCCGCAGGCATAGCGGAGGGAGCTGGAGAATCGCAGTATCTCTCGCATCCGTATCAGCCGAACATTTCCGCGAATTCGGCGCTGGCGCGTTCCAGGTCCTCTATCCTTCCGATATCTATCCAGTAGTCACGCAGCGGAAAGCTGCCGACCGGCCATTGCATGTCCATCAGGCGCTGGAACAGGGTCGGCATGTCGTAGAACTTCTGATCCGGCACCAGTTGCAGGGCCTCCGGCGAGAGCACATAGATACCCGCATTCACGTAGTAGCGCTCGACCGGCTTTTCGGTGAGTTGCTCGATGCGGTAACCGTCTCCGATGTGCAGCACGCCGTAGGGTACCTGGTAGCTGTATTCGCGCACGGCCATGGTGGCGGCAAAGCCCTGTTTGTTGTGGAACTCGAGCAGGCGTACGAAATCGACCTTGGTCAGGAGGTCGCCGTTCATCACGATGATGGGTTCCTGCGGTACCTCCGGCAGCAGGCTCAGGGCGCCGGCGGTGCCGAGGCGACGGTCCTCGGTAATGTATTGGATGTTGACCCCGAGCGAGTCGCCGTTACCGAAGTGGTCCTGGATCATCTCCCCTTGTAGTTCAGGCACAGGAAGATGTTCTCGAACCCCTGCGAAGCGAAATTTTCGATAATGGTCTCCAGCACGGGCTTGGGGCCGACCGGAATCAGGGGTTTGGGAAGGTCTTCGGTCAAGGGGTGAAGGCGGGTGCCGAGACCGCCGGCCATGATGATGATAGGGGTGGTACGGCTGGGCTCACTGGGGATCCGGTACTGGACCAGGTCGACTACCCGGCCGCGCGTATCGAGGATAGGCAGGTGGCGGAGGGAATGCCGCTGCATGGTGCGTTGCCAGATGTGATGATCCTCCTCCTGAAGCCCGGTCACCGGGTTGGGATTCATTACTTCCCTGATTTCGGTCTCCAGTTGTTTTCCCTGCAAGAGGGCGCGGCGGATGTCCCCATCGGTCACGGTACCGGCAAGGTGACAACCCTCATCGACGACCAGTGCGATCTGGCGCGCGCCCGCGTCAATGGTCTTCAGCGCCTCCCGGATAGTGGCGCTTGGGGGGGATCACGATGTCCTTCCGGGTTTTCGTCATGATGCTCGGATCAGGGTTCGTACGGGTTTTGCCGGGACACCAGCCACCAGTGTCATTGGTTTGACGTTTTTCGTCACCACAGAACCAGCAGCAATAATTGCGCCATCTCCTACCCTGATGTCCTGGAGGATGGTGGCGCCGGCGCCGATATGGGTGCGGTCACCGACATATACCGACCCACACAGGACTGCGCCACTGGCAATGATTGCCGATATGACACCCATGTTCGATGATGGCGCCGGTGTTTATCAGGGTGTTGATCCCGCTTTGTATCCCGGGACCCAGTACGGCCCTGGCCATGACCTGTGTTGCCCGACCGAGCGCCGCATGGCCGGAACAGGTCGCATCGGCGTGGACCAGGGTTTCGAATTGGAAACCACGGTCGTGGAATCTGGTGTAGATCGCACGGCGCGGTGCCATATCGCCCACTGACCCGATACAGTTGTAGAGCAGTGTGGTGGCTGGGTCCCGGGAGACAAGTGCTTCGTCGTCACCAAGCCGGGGGATGTAACCCAACAGGAGTCCGTGATCGACCGGGTCGACATAACCGGCCAGGTCGATGTTTTGCAGGCCCAGCGCATCGGCCACGGACGCTGCATGTCCTCCACCGCCAATCAGCAGTCGTTCCTGTTGCATGCCTAACAGGCTGTTGAAATTCGCCGCCTGAAGTGGAAGATACCGGTAAGGAAGGAAGAAGGACGAGCAGTACGATGCGTGGCCCGGATATTCAACAAGATGCCCTGTTCAGCACGGTCAG
>JAKRWE010000064.1 GCA_024712425.1 Chromatiales bacterium | reverse complement strand
CCGGCACCCGATCCAGGGTCATGCAGTAGTTGGTCTCCACCACAAACTTCTTCTTCAGCCACAGCTTTTTCTGGAAGTCCTCTAGTTGTGCCAGCATGCGGATGATCTTGTGGGCGATGCTGCGCAGCACCCTGATCTTGCGCAGGTGGGTTTCAGTGACCTGGAAGGCGGCATCGTCGATGTCGTCGAGGAACAGGACTTCGTTCTTGATGTAGAAGTCCAGCTCGCGGCGCAGGAAGCCGCCCAGGTCCTTGTGGATGAAGTAGTCGAAGGTATTACGGGCGGTGTAGTCGTTCAGGTGCTTTTCCAGCAGGGTGCGGCTGGGGTTCTTTTCGGTAGGCGCGGGGGTCTTGAGCAGCGCCAGCCAGTCGTCGAAGCCCTGTTGGGCAAAGATGGTCTCCACCGCTTCCTGGTTGAGCGCGGCCTGTTTCTTCTTGCCCGCCGGCCGGTAGTGAAAGCGGATGTGCAGCTCGCCGTTTTCCACGTGCAGGGGGTTGTCGTCATCGAGCACGAAGCGGCGTTCCTTGCCCGATTCGGCCTTGATGTTGTCCTTTTCGGTGTCGGCCTCCACCAGCTTTATCCGCACCGTTTTGTCACCATCCTTGATGGTAAAGGCATAGTCGCGCAGGTGTTCGGAGGATTTGATGTAGTACTGGTCGTAATTGGCCCAGTAGAGCTTGACCTCCTCGCCTTCGTAGGGAATGGCGTAGGTGTCCTTCTTGTAGCGCCGCATGGAGATGAAGTCGCCCTGGTCGTAGTAGCGGGAGAAGAAGGTGTGCAGGTGCGAGAAGATCTCATTCTGCACGGCGGTGATGTCCACCTGCGAGGCCAGCTTTTGCCGGATTTCGCGCACGGCATCGGTGTTTTCCGGATCGGGCGCGCCGAATTTCCGGGCCTGCTCGATGGCGGCCTGCAATTCCTTTTTCAGGTCCGCCTGGCTGCTGTCGGTGAAGTCGGCGAAGGCGTCTTTCACCTGGGCCAGCAGGTCATTTTCCAGAAAACGCCGGATCTCGTCCCGCTTCTGATTCATGATGCGGTAGATGCCGAAGTCCAGGTCGGCCTTGTCCATCTCGAAGAGGGACTGAAGGGTCTTGATCAGTTTGTTGTAGGCTTCACTCATGGTGTTTCCCTTGGGTGTCTATCCGCACACTCAGACCACCTGCCAGCGGATGGTGAACAGCCGGGTGGTCTGGGTGTGCTGGTGCATTCGTTGTTCGAGCGCATCGATCAACTGGTCGCGTTTTTCGATGATTTCATCTTCCACGTCGAAAATCTGTTGACGCTGGCGGCGCTGAAGCCGCTCCAGGTCGCGTATCTGGCGCTGGATGGCGTGCTGCTGCTCCATCGTCTCGGCCTGGCGCGATTCCCGCTTCAGGCCGCCGAGTCTGGCCTTGGTGTCCTGCAAGGCCTGTTCCGCGGCCAGGATCTTGTCGTCGGCCCATTTTTCCAGCTTTTCGCGCTCGGCCTGGAAGAAGCGGTTGTTGGCTTCCAGGGCGCGGCTGATCACCGCCTGGCAGTGGCGCGCGCTGTTGGCCGCGAGCGCTTCCGGCGGACGGTCTTGCAGGGGAACGGGCGCGGCGCGCGCGCGGCAGGCAAACAGCTTTTCGCAGGTCTCCTGATCCAGCGGCGCGCCGTCGGAGCGGATGCCGGTGAAGACCAGATGCTCCTCCCGCTGGAAGGAATCGATGGTCAGCAGGTCCAGGCATAGCCAGCCGCTTTGGCCTTTCAGGGCCTCGACAATGGAGATCTTGCCCGGATGGTTGGAGATGTCAAAGGCGATTTCGGCTGCCGGCGTGTCGAGTTTTCTTGCGGTATCCAGTACATATTCGCCCAGCGGGTGGGTCAGACGGTACAGGTGTTCGGCGGCGATTGCCTCGCCGGGTTGGCCCTTGCGAATGAGCTGGTAGTGTCCGGCCGGGATGGTCTCGGCGGGGGGGCGGGTGAGCACGAAGTCGTGATTTTCGTCGTTGAAGCGCGCCCGGCCGTCCAATACGCGGCGCGTGATGTCCCAGAACAGGCGGCCCACCTTGTCCAGCCGCTGCTGCGCCTGTTCGAGCTGGAGACGCAGCAGGTCGTGGATGTCTTCGTCGAAGTGTTCCAGCAGCAGGCGGCGGGTGTCTTCCAGCCGTTGCGAGATGTCCGCTTCCAGCTCCTTCTGCAGGGCCTCGAAGGCCTGCTGGATGGCCTCGGGGGTGCGGCAGCTCTGATAGATGTCGAGAATGCGCTTTTCGAAGTCGATGCCGCTTTCGATGCGGCCAAGGACCTCATCGGAGGCGCCAAACACGCCGTTGAACAGGTTGAACTTGTCGGTGAGCAGCTCCAGCACGCGCTGGTCGGCCTGGTTGCGGGTGTTGACGAAGTTGACCACGACCACATCGTGTTGCTGGCCATAGCGGTGGCAACGGCCGATGCGCTGCTCGATGCGTTGCGGGTTCCAGGGCAGATCGTAGTTGATTACCAGCGCGCAGAATTGCAGGTTGACGCCCTCGGCCGCCGCCTCGGTGGCCACCATGATCTCGGCCTGGTCCCGGAAACGCTCGATCAGCGCGGTGCGCTGGTCCACGAGCTTCGATCCGGTGACCTTGTCACTGTCCCGATGGGCCACCAGCCATTCCTGGTAGATGGCGGTGGAGTCCGGATCGTTGTTGGTGCCGTTGAAGGTGGCCAGCTTGTCCCGGTAGCCGTGGGTTTCGAGGTAGGCCTTGAGGTACTCCTGGGTGCGCCGCGATTCGGTGAAGATGATGGCCTTGCGCGGCGCGCCGATCTTTTCCATCTCCCGGAATCCGGTTTCCAGGGCGGTGAGCAGCTGGCGGGTCTTGCTGTCGGTTTCGATGGCCTCGGCCCAAGCGATGTATTGGGTCAGCTCCTCGATTTCGGTGTCCAGCTTATCGGGGTCGATGGTTTGCTCCGTGGCTTCCGTTGCCGGCGTGTCGTCCAGGGCCTCCAGGTACTCTTCTTCCAGTTCCTCTTCGGCAATCAGCTCGTCGATAAAGTCGTCAGGCGCGGCTTGTTCATTGCGCAGGCGAATCAGGCGGTCGCGGATGCGCTTGAGGGTATCGGTCACCGCGCGGGTGCTGGAAGCGAGCAGCTTGCGCAGGATCAGGGTGGTCAGATGCCGCTGGCTGGCGGGCAGGGCGTAGCTGTCCTCGCGGAGCATGAAAGCGCTCAGGGCGTCGTAGAGTCGCTGTTCATCGTCGCTGGGGGTGAACGGCTGGGTGAAGGTGCGCCGCTGTGTGTAGCGAACATATTCCAGCACCTGCTTGCGCAGGGTGCGCTTGACGAAGCCCTGCAGGCGCTCGCGCAGTTCCGTCAGATCGGCGCCCGAATGCAGGTACTGTTTGCGAAACGCCTTGTCGTCGCCAAAGATGTGCTCGTCGATGAGCGTGGACAGGCCATACAGTTCCATGAGGCTGTTCTGTAGCGGGGTGGCGGTCAGCAGCAGCTTCTGGCGGCCATCCAGCGCCCGGCGCAAGGTTTGGCCCATGCGGTTGCTCTTCTGGTGGGCGTTGCGCAGCTTGTGCGCCTCGTCCAGCACCACCAGATCCCAGGGGACGGCGCGCAGCGCCTCTTCCATGCGGCTGGCATAGTGGTAAGACAGGATAACGATCCTGCCCTGCTCCAGGACGTTGTAGATGCCTTCCTGGCGTTGCCGCCTGACCGTGGCGGAATCAAGGATCACGGTCGGCAGATTAAATTTTTCGGTCAGTTCCGCCGCCCATTGTTTTCGCAGGGAGGCGGGGCAGATCACGAGCAGGTGACGCTTTCGCTCTGCCCAGTATTGGCACAGCACCAGTCCGGCCTCGATGGTTTTTCCAAGGCCCACCTCATCGGCCAGGATCACCCCCTTGGACAAGGGGGAGCGCAAGGCAAACAGGGCTGCCTCAATCTGATGAGGGTTGAGATCGACACTGGCGTCAAAAAGGGAAGTCGAGATGCGATCGACATCATCCCCCGCCGCCCTCCGGGTCAGCTCGTGGGCGTAGTATTTGGCGTGGTGGTCAGTGATCATCGCCGGTGCCGATGCCTTGATTTGATTGCTCCCTGATCCACCGGTTGAGTTCGTCCTTGCGGAATCGCCATGCATTCCCCACCTTGAATGCCGGAATTCGTTTGGCGGCAGCCAGCCGGTAAACGGTGCGTTCATTTACCTTGAGGTAAGCGGCGACGTCTTTGATGGTGAGGATCTCATCCACTGGCGTTCATGTACTGAGGCTAAGGCAAGTGTCAAAACAGTACAAGAAAGTACAGGAAATCACGTGCTCTGAGAAGGTTCGGGTGGAAGAAGTTACTGTCCCATTCGCACGAATTCCTAGCCTGTTCCGACCCAGCGTAACCCGGTTTTTTGCGGCCCGATCGCTAATCGGTCAGGCGCTAGCGACCTCCGTGAGGAAGCCGTGCTTGCGCAGCATCTTCAGCTAACACGATGCGTTGCGGGCAACAACCAACGCCTCGTAGTCGATAGTGCTGTCCTTGTAGGGGGTGCCGTTGCGAAGCATGGCATCGATGATACGCAGCATCTTGTGGGCCAGGGCGACGATGGCCTTATTGTGCCCCTTGCGGATCAACGTTTGGGCAACTTCTTCTCGTTCATGGACACCTCCTGTTGCGTTCACTCTGCAACCAAATATGTGTCCAGTTTATTCGGGAGGCTACCCAGCCGGTCTCTACCCCAGGTCGCTCCGCACCCCACAATCCTCTTCCATAATCAGGGATGTGCAAAGGCCTCATGGGAGCTAGAACAGCCAGAAGCATTGTGTGGCGAATGGGCCATCAACTAATGACCAAGGTCGAATGACAACGAAACCCCTATCGCTCCTTTCTGCTCAATCGCGTACTCGCTGCACTAGGTCCCCAATTTCGCAATCAAAAAAATCGCACAGGCGATCCAAAACATCCGTCGTCGTGTTGTAGCCCTTCACATTCTGAATCTTCGACAACGTCGTCCGGTGAATTCCGGTCGCGCTGGCGATTTCCTCCAGCGTCACACGCTTCCCTTCTTGAAATTGCTTTTCGGCGATTAGTTCTCTCAGTCGGAATCTCAGCACCCTCGGCTCCCCTCCTCCGTAGCCGTCACATGATAGCAGCATTTGAATCCCAAATTCTCGAAATGTGATTGACAGTCACGTTCTAGGCATGGCTAAATATTGCGTACAGACGACGTCTGTTGCGTACTCGCTACATTTGGAGAAATTAGACATGATACTTGGCACTCGTTACCTTTTGGAAAACCCCGGTTCTTCCTATATCGGAGAGTTCCGCCTGAGGGACTACCAAACCCATGTTTCAAGGACGGGACGCCCTTATGGCAAGGGAGTTCTCGAAGACGCGGGCGGGGAAGTTGCGGCGTATTGGTGGAAAGAAGGAGACCCTCTGCTTTGGGAAGACCGCGGCGTGGTGTTCGCCGAAGGGGAGTCCAGACGCTTCGGCGACCGGGTCTTGGTCAACCTGGGTTCTTTGGAGGACCGGGTTATCGAAGGGCCGGATCGGGGTGCGCGACTCGTTCCTCACAACCTCGCGCACGACCCCGAAGTCCTTTTGGGCTGCGTTGAGGCAATTGAAACCGTCACTACCCCTGCCCTACA
The DNA here is from genome assembly GCA_024712425.1 of Chromatiales bacterium. Lineage (GTDB taxonomy): Bacteria > Pseudomonadota > Gammaproteobacteria > Chromatiales > Chromatiaceae > MONJU. The sequence goes on along the minus strand of JAKRWE010000064.1, from coordinate 9,873 downwards.
AGCGTTCTGCGACAATGCCTTTACCGACCTGAGATTTGCCGGTCGCTTTTTTGCAGTTCCGGCCAGCAAGGACCATCACCACGCCTTTCCCGGCGGCCTGGCGGCCCATAGCCTTGCCGTGGCAAAGATGGCCTCTGAACAGGCCGGCCTCAACGCCGTTGAGCGCGATCTTGCACTGGTTGGCGGCCTGTTTCACGACGTCGGCAAGACGCTGACCTGTGACCCGGGGCGTCCTCATCCTGTGTATCTGGATCACGACTTATTGGCACTCGAACTGCTCAGTCGTCCGTTGGCGGAACTCGACCAAGCGAACCCAGGGCTAGCTGACAGGTTGCGCTACATCCTGACGTGGAAACGCGCCGAGCCTCGACAACCACCGCGCACTCCGTCGGCAATCGCCGTGCGAAACGCGGACCGTCAAAGCGCAGCCGCTGCCTCCGACGACGAATAGCAAGTTCTGCGCTCCGCCCACGGTGCCACGGAATACTGGCGGTGTGAGCTAGTCTGTCACGGCCGCGCCTCTACAACTCGAGACGCGGCTGTGGCAGTTCGTATCGCCAAGCATCGATTTTTCCTTAGCCATCCAACGACATTGCCGCGCTGATTTCTGGTGCTGGATAACCTCGGTGGCTTGCCACAATCGACAACGCCTCATTGCTCGCGCTGACGACGAGAGCCGACACGGAAGGAACCTCCTGACGTCTCGTTCATCTTGATCTCCTCTCTTCGGGAGAGGTCACTTCTTCCTCTCGTCAGGGCGGTCATTTTTGGGTGTCGCCTCACATGCACCCGTCGGTGGTGCAGAAGGCCGCGCGGCGTGCGGGCATTGCTAACCGGGCCACCAGCCTCGCGCTGCGCCATTCCCTTGCCACGCACCTGATCCAGAATGCTTCGCACATCCTCACGGTACAGACGCCGCTGGGGCACGCGGAGGTGACCACCGCCGTGATCTACACGCATGTCGCAGCCGTCGGCAGCCAGGGGGTGCGAAGTCCGCTGGACCAGTTGCAGGGGGACACCCACCCGTGAGTGGCATTCCGTGCCACCGCATGGCATCGACAGCGTCGATGACAGTGGTGCAAGACGTTGCCGCAGCGTAGTCGAGTTGCCATTTGCCACTCGCGTACGAGAATGAGGCAACGCGGTATCGCCGCCAAAGCGTTCCGCGCGCATACCTTTGCGACACGGTGCTGTGCAGCCTCTGCGCACAATGGTGCGACACCAGCGAGACGGTGACTACGACAGGCGCTGATGCATCGCTGTGCACGATTTGTTGCACGAAGTGCAACACCAAAGCGCGCCGCAGGTGCGCAGAAAAGCACCCGGTAGGCGTGCACCGGGGGAGCCGCGAAGCGGGGCGCAGGGCGTTCAGCCCGGAGCCTCCATGCGCCCCAAGCGCGTGGACTGGGGGGAGCCGCTGGCCGTCTGCTCCCGGCCCCAGCCGGGATAGGCCAGTGGGGGGCGGAGCCCCGTCTTGCCGGGGTTGCCAGCGGCGCAAAGCGCCGCGCACGACCTTCAGACGGCGACAGGCCGAACGTTCAGTGAGGCCAGGGAAACCCTAGCCCGTTCAGGGCGTTAGGGGTTCCCGGTGGCGCCAAACCGCCGCCGACAGGCGGCACCTACCCCCGTCGCGTGATCGGGCAGGCGCCGCATCAGGGGGTGCGATGGGGGGTGCGACAGGGGGATGCCATTGACCTGCGGTCAGATCAGCCCCCGCCCTGTTTGCTATACAGGGCATGAACAGCGAAGAAACACCTCTGGACGGCAACATCATCGCCGCCGCCTACGACGAACAGATCTGCCTGGGCCTGGTGCGCTTCGGCTACCTCACCGCCCGTATGATCGCCGGGCTGATCCGGGATGCCAGCCCCTCGGGACTGCGCACTGCGCAGCGCAGACTCAAGGCGCTCGTCGGGCGAAAGTGGGTGCTGAGCGAGCGGCTGCCCAACGGCATCCCCGTGTACAAACTGAGTGCGAAAGGCGCCGCCTTCCTGCGCGAGCTCGGGCACGATGATGTCCCCCGGCGAGGGACCCGGGATGCCCGCCTTGGCAATGCTTACCACCGCGCATTGACGAACAATTTTCTGATTTTTTACGTGAATCCGGCTCTCGACTATTGGCCGGAATACAGCATCCTCCGAGGCCGTGCGCCTCTCGAGGATCTGCCGTTTGAAAATGAACGCTTGAGACCTGATGCCCTCATCGACACACCGGGCGATACTGGCATGTCCTGGGTCGAGGCGGAAAACGCCCCCAAGCGTCCAAAACGGCTCACCAAACTGATTCGGTTTGCTGACCACCTCTTTGCGGACTGGAATGGCTTCAGCTTCGGACGTGACGGAGTCCAATACGTGATCCGCCAAATGGTGTTCATTTGTCCCGCCCCGGCCCAGGCAAGGGCGATTGCCAGGGCCTTTACCAACGTCATGAGCGAGCTACCGCCAGGCGGAGAAACGAAGAACCGGGTCCATATCGTTCATGCCCCCATGCCCTCCTCGCTGATCTGGCCTGAAATCCGATGGGAAACCGCCCATGAACTCGCTGTCAAACTCGGGTACATCGAGGACGAGGAGCCCGCTGCTGAGAGGTAGGGTCCCTCCCTTCGTCATCAAGGTGGCTGAGCGTGGCGGCCCTGCGCCTACCTACTCGGCGCCGGTGCGATCACATTGCTCGTTTGGCGAATGGTGCCTCAGCCGAAGTTGCACTGCCGGGGTGGCACCTAGTGACTCCTACGAGGTGTTCAGCCGTGCCGGAGCAAGGTGGCAAAGGTGGCATTTGAAATCTATCGGCCGATTATTCAGGTTTGTATGTCAGCCTACTTGCCCCCGCAACCGTATACGGCTCGAAACATCAGGGAGAGCACTCCGTGAAGACACCGGGGCTTACTCACGGATTTGTGGCACCTTCTTTTCGCACTCTTGGCGTACTGTCGTGAGCTGAACCAACTTGTCGGCCAAGTCCACGCGTTCTTGGCGCTCCCTCTCGAGCTGTTGCCGGAGATCATTGACCGAATCCCGCAAGGCCGCATTCAGATCTGACTCCGCACTCGAACTGCGCTCCAGGCTACGGGTCAGTTCCACAACCTGGCTTTGTAGGCGCTGGCATTCGGCTGCCGTGGCCGCCAAGCGGCGCTCCAGCTCCACCTTTTCACCCCTGAGCACCTTCAGTTGCTCCTCGGCCACCTGCCGGGCCTTTTCAATCTGATCGGCCCACAGGCTCTCCTTGTCGGTCACCGCCCGAGCCACCTCGGTCTGCGCCGAGGCCTGCGCAAGGTGCTGCAGAGCCTCCTGCAATTCAGCGGCTTTCGTTTCAAGCAGTCCCTGTAGACGCTGAAGTTCTGCCTGGCGGTTGGCGGCCAGCACCTCGGCGCTCCTCAGTCTGTCGTCCGCCGCGGTCAGGTCGGATCGCAGGGATTCAATTTCCCGTTCCCGGCTTCCCAATAGATCGGCAAGATGAGCCAAATCACTCTCGGTCGCTTCCAGCCGTTGCGACAGCTGCTGCGTTCTCCGTACCACCACCTCGTTGACGTACGAGGTAATGGCGTCGATCACCGTGCCAGGCACTTCCAGGCCGGCAGATCCACCCTGGCGCTCTCGCCAGGCTTTGAGGTGACGTGTGATCGTGCTATGGGAGCCTCCCCCAAGTTGCGCCTGGACGTTCCTGACAGAAGGTCTGAGACCCTCGGCCACCATGCTGTCGGCAACGCGATAGACATCTTCTCGCGTTACGTTGGATTGTTTGGACATCGTCGTCCTCCTGCGTTCTGTTACGGGTGTAGCAGGGTGTAGCGCTACAGTTCCGCTACACCCTTATTCCGATATAGAAAGCAGGCGGGGCTATTCGGCTGTTCAGCCTGCGCTTGGGTCAGCCCCCTTCGAGAACAGGGATCTCCAGGCCTGGATACGAGATCCTTCGCACCGCCTGGTTCAATCGCTGCACGGAGAAGCTGCCACCATACCGGCGACCCATTTTCTGTGGATTGCTATGGCCCATCAGTGCATCGGCGATCTCCTCGTCCAGCCCCGCCTCGCGACACGCGTCGCGGAACGTATGCCTGAAGCTGTGGAAGACCTTTCGGTCGTCGTTGATACCCAGTTCCTTGCGCAGATACTTCATGAACGCCTTGGAAAAACCCGCCGACAATTTGCCGAAACGGTCCGGCTGCAGGTCCGGGAACAGGCGTTCCGCCCCCTGCCCTTCGATGCGTTTCACATATCGCAGGAAGCCTGCCTCGATGACCTTGGGATGGATCGGCAAGCGGCGGCGGGACGCGGTGTTCTTGAGCCGTTTGACGGCACCCTGTTCGCTCGGCATGTCGTCGATCACCAGACACCAGACGTCATCGATGCATTGCACGTCGGTGACGAGCAGCTGAGCCAGCTCTTCGACCCGACAGCCCTGATAGAGCGCCAGCAGCGGGATCCACCGACCGGCATCGCGCACCCCTCGCCCGAGGTCTTTGCGTTCGGTAAAAACGGGCGAGCGAAAGATCTGTTGGAGATCGTTCCGGTCGAAGGGCAGCCGGTGGCGGCTGTCGCTCTTGGGAGTAGGAATGCGCTGGGCCGGGTTCCTGTCCAGTTTGCCATTGTTGATCCCGACGTTGAACAAGGCACAGATGAAGGTGATCTTCTTGTTGACCGTCTTCGGAGCCAGGCCACGGCCGATGAGTTCGTCCCGGTAGCGGATCACATCGGTCCGCTCCACGGTATCGGCGGCCTTCTGGCCAATGATCGACAGAAGGTCATCGAGCGTTCGCCGGACATCGTCGACGGTGCGCTGCGGACGTGAGGGATCGAAACGCCGCCAGTCGTCGAACAAATCCTCGAAGGTCACCCGACCCTGTGCGGGTGTCGCCAGCCGCGATTCTTCCGGCGGGTCCGGCGTCCAGACGACCTCGCCCTCATCCCGTCTCAGCTGCTGGTGATGCACTTCCGCCACCGTTTGCAGAAACCGATACAGTAGCGCCCTGTAGCGTGATTCGCTGCCTCTCAGATCGATGCCAAGTAAGTGCAAGAAGGCCTCCAGCGCCGGCTGTACTGCCTCCAGCCGCGATTGGGCGAGCGTTTCTTTGAGGGCCTGAGCCGTCTGCCGGCGCTCGTCCTTTTGGACCTGCCATTCCCCTCGAAAGCTGCCTTCGCGGCGCTGGTGTTCATCGCCTGCGAGCACCTGATGGCGCCACAGGGCGCAGATCTCGTTGATCAGTGCATCGTCGATGACCAGCGGTTTCTTGCCGCCCTGCCGCCGCTCGATCTCTTTACGTAGGGAGGCGCAGCGCGCGTCGAAATCGACCGATGCCTGCCGGGCCAGCCGCCGGGCCTGCGCCGGGTCCCGCGTACGCAGCGAGAATTTCTCCTCGCTCTTGCCCAGATAGGGCTGAAGGTCACGCGGAATGCGGGCGCGGAAGTAGTAGGTTGATTGCCTTCTGACGAGGCGGGTTTGTGTATGCATATTCGACATCTCGGTGTACCGCCGTTGTGTACCAGTCGAATACGTATAGGCACTGAAGGGACAGTTGCTTATAAGCCCTTCAATTACTTAGCAAAATATGGCGGTGTATAGACCCCCTTTGGGTTCGAATCCTCTACACCTACCATTGAGTTGCAACAATAATCGTCCTGAAAGATAACAAAATCAAGGTTTTTGTTGCTACGGTATTGAGGGTTCGCATTTCCGATAGTGGGTAGTATTAACCCCTTACTGCAAACTGATACGGTACGATACCGAGGGTTCGAATCCTGCCTTGCCTTCATTGGAAACGCATCATTCATCTCGGTCTGGCAACCTGTAACTGGTGCTGCGTCCGCCACCGGGGTTTTGAATAAAGATGCCGCGTTCTTTGAGTTCTTGGATATCCCTCAAAGCTGTATCATTCGAACATTTAGCCAGCTTGGCGTATTTGGAGGTGTTCATGAAGCCCTCAAAATCATCCTCTAGCATACGATTTATTATCAAGCGCTGACGGTCATTCACAGGCTTTTGGTTGATTATGTCCCAGAGCTGCGCTTTGAACAGCACATTCCCGAGCGTTGTTTCTGCATTGCTGATGGCTCGACCAAGGCAATCCAAGAACCATGACAGCCAGTCTGTGATATCAGGTGTTGCGCGTTGTTGCGATTCTAGCTGATTGTAATACTGCTTGCGTTCCGCCTCAATTTGGGATGACAGGCTATAAAAACGATCTGGCGTTCCATCGGCACGAGCAAGCGCCATATCACCAATCGCCCTGGCGATGCGTCCATTGCCATCCTCAAACGGGTGAATCGTTACAAACCACAAATGAGCGATGCCCGCTTTGATAACAGGGTCGGTATCATCTTCGCCCGCCAGCCATGCAAGAAACGTTTTCATTTCCTTTTCTAAGCGCTCAGCAGGAGGAGCCTCAAAATGCACCTTTTCTTTACCGATAGGACCGGAAACAACCTGCATGGGGCCAGCCTCAACAGTTCGCCATCCCCCAACGGTGATTTTGTGCATACCGCTACGCCCCGTTGGAAACAAAGTGGCATGCCAATCAAACAAACGATCCTTGGTTAATGGCTTAGAAAACTGTTGCGTGGCATCCAGCATCATCTCAACGATACCTTCAACATCACGACTTGCAGGGATAAGCCCAGCAATATCAATCCCCAACCTACGAGCGATAGATGAGCGCACTTCTTCCGGGTTAAGGTTCTCACCCTCAATGGCCGAGGATTTAACGACATCATTGGTAAGCGTACTCAGAGATGCTTCACGTTTAAGCTTAAAGCCAAGCCCCTCCATGCGCCCCAGCAAACGGCCTTGGCGATGGCGTATATCAGCGAGATTAGATACAAGGGTTTCTGCATCCCATATAAAGTTTGGCCAGTCTTGATGTTCATGAATCCACATAGTAATCACCGCATTATTTAAGGTGATTATAGGCACTATTCACCGCAAGGTCAAGATAAATCACCACAAAATATGCGGCGATTAAGTCTGCTATTCACCGCATATCAATTGAACAACCATTTTGCCGAGGTCAGCAATATGGTCAGGCAGATGCTTGAGCATACGCATCCAGCCAGCAGAATGTGTTGACCAGTTTCATCTGCTCCACAGTGCCGCATGGGATTTCCAGCAGCTTGGGATTGGCGACCACCAACGCTAAACACTGTGCGCGTGAGACGGCAACATTCAAACGGTTCTTGCTGTAGAGAAATTCAATATTGCGCGGCAGATCTTCGGCGCTGGATGTCACCATGGAAATCAGTACGATGGGCGCTTCTTGCCCTTGGAACTTATCAACGGTGCCGACCTTGGCATTATCCGGCAGGATGGAGCGCAGGTAATTGACCTGCACATTGTATGGGGTGACCACCAGAATATCATCTTCGGCAATCGGGCGTGTACTGCCATCACGGTCAGTAAATTCTTGGCCAAGCAAAGCATTATATTTGACTTTGATGATCTCGCCTTCTTCCACGCTCTTTTGTGAGCAGCCTTCATGCGCTGCTAGGATCATAATAATCCCTTCATTGGGCAGACCAACGCCTTGCAGGTTCAGGCTGCGCTCAGCGGTGCTTTCATGAGCTGTCAGGCGACCATCATAAAAGGCATCGGAGATAAACTGGCAGATGCTCGGGCGCATACGGCGCGTCTGGCCAAGGAAGATACCGCGCTCAGCCGGAATGGTCGAATGATCGCCCAACAAAAACTCCAGCACTGACAAGCCAGCCTCACCCGGATGGGTGCCTTGGATGGGCTGGCCCAGCTGCATCTGATCACCCACCAGAATGATGTTCTTGGTTGCCGTGGCCATAGCGACCACATTGGCCGTGGCAACTTGCCCGGCCTCATCAATAAACAGGCAATCAAGCTGTGGCTCATTATTTTCATTGGCAAAATGCGGGCTGGCAAAGGTCCATGCGGTTCCAGCAAATAAATCAGCGCCAAGGCTCATATTCTCGGTCTTGGTTTCTGAGCGGATGAATTGCCCGTCAAAGATGGTTTCATCATTGCCGCCGCTGGCTTTTTTGATGCCATGAAAGTTCACGCCTTTTTCAACAGCGACGCTTTCTACTTTTTCCAGCAAGTTATGAATGGCTTTGTGGGAGTTGGAGGTAACCCCGATTTTCTTGCCGCGTTTGATCAGGTCCACAATGATATGGCTGCTGGTATAAGTTTTCCCTGCGCCCGGAGGGCCTTGGATAAAGAGATAGCTGTTGTCTAACGCAGCAATGACCTCCAGCGCATCACCTTGCAGATCATCAGAGCTGACAACCGCTTCGCCCGGTTGCTTGCCCTGAATGCGCGGAACATTTCGTGCCAGTAGTTCGGTCGCGGCATGGGTGCTGTCCGGTGCTTCCAGCACATGGTCGGCATAACGGTAGATGGCTGAGCGGATGATCTTGCTATCAATCGGTCCCGGTGGGCCAATCGATAGGCTTTCCGGCAACGGCTCTTTACTGGCCCCGCGCTTGATTTTGACAATGCAGGCATCTTCATCAATCTCCACAATCGTGCCTGCATTTTCCATGACGGCAATATCAACAGCTTGAGCGCCGACCTTCAGTTTGTATTCTTGTGATGGGAAACGGTAGCTGTATATCAGGGAACGCTTTTCAGGCTCAGGGCTACCACCCTGCTGCAAGCCACCAAGGCACTCCGTATCGTCAATCAGCTCATCTTCAAACCTGTTCTGCCGTTCAAAGCTGCTCCACCATTGCGGCTTGGCTTCCCGGTTATGAAACTCCAGTAGATGTGAAAGCCGCTCATTGGTGGGCGGCGGGTTATCCTCGATGACGCCAAGGCGGGTTTGGTAATCCTCATATTCGATTTCCCAATCCTTGCGCTGCAGTTCTTCTTCCTCGGCATATTCGGGCAAGCCCTTAAACCAAGGTGCATCTTCCGGCTTAAGCGTCAGCAGCCAATCACGCAGCAAGTGCGTGGAAACGCAATCTACCTCATTATAATCAGAAATCTCCTGCAGCAATTCATCGGCACCTGTTTCTCGCCACTCATTATAAACGATGATGCTATCGGCAGCTGTTGCCACGGCATTGGCCCGCTTATCCATATAGAATGCTTCCATGTTCTTGATGGAATAGCCGGGTTCAGATGTGCGGATGCTTTCACGCACCACCAGATACAGATCGACGAATTTCTGATTAAGCGGAAGATTATCCAACTGCTCTTCGCAGACCGCATAACGGCAGGCCAAGCGTTTCAGAGCTGTGGTTTCATAATGGTTGTAATGATAAATATGGGCATGCGGAAATTCAGCCAGATGATCAGCCAGAAAACCCATGAAGCGTTTAAAGGTCTCTTTTTCTTCTTCGTGATCGTGCGCTCAGAATGGAAGGAACAGCTCCTTGCCGTCTTTGAAATAATGCACCCCAAACAAATATTCCAAGCCATTCGGATATAGCGGATCGCCCTCCATATCAAAGAACAGGTCGCCATCATCCGGCACAGGCATTCGGGTAAAGCCTTTGCCCGGTGGGAATGGGATGATCTCGCATTTGTTTTCACCCGTGGTGGCTTTGTGATGTTGGAGGACAGCTTGTGAGCGCAGACGTAAAAACACATCACGGCTGAGATCAGGGATTTTGGTGTCGGGTTCTGTGGCTGCCAGTTCTGCAACACTGCGGATGCCAGCCTTCCGTAGCTTGTCCATCTGTGAGCGCTGAATGTTGGCCACAAGGCTTAAATGATCATCTTGCTCCCACTGCGCTTTGCAGCCTTCACGCCATGGGCAGAAATTGCAATGGCCGCAAGGCTCAGGATATGAGTCCGCTGGCAGGTCTTGTAGATAGGTTTCAAAGCGGCCTTTGGCGCGGGTGTAATAATAGAAAAGGTCAGCCACGCGGAAGCTGTGTTTTTCGGTTCTTCGACGTTTCATGTGGATTCCAG
>JAKRWE010000063.1 GCA_024712425.1 Chromatiales bacterium | reverse complement strand
CTTCAGCACGGATGCCTTACGTTCTTCTGAATAACGGGCCATTGGTTCCTCTTTTCCGCCCCCTGTTTGCTCTCTAATTTACCCCAACTCGGGGAGGCGACATGTATCCTGACACAGGGGGTCCACACCAGGTGGTACTTGCAGTCCCAGACCGTATGACTTCCACTTTTGTACGATTCCATACCCCGAGGTTATACCACCGGACCTATCCGCCGCCTAAAGGCGGGGGGTTTGCGGATCCCCTATCGGGGACTCTAAATCATTCTTGACGTTCTCAATAATATTCAACGACGCTGTGACAAACTCATCCGAGTTACATATGGAGCGAAATGCGCTTTCCATTGCGCTGCGATCCTCGTTCATGCCACCACCTCCAACACCAGGTGCTCCAGCGTCTTGTAACCCTCGATCCGCTCATCTTCATACTGGGCTTTGTTGTAGACGCGCATCACGCCTTGCAGGCGGTGGTTGAGCATCTTCTCGACGATGTGCGGCGCTATCCCGGCATCGTTCAACCTGGTGGCGACAGTGCGGCGGATATCATGCGGCGTAAACGGCGGCTCAAACTCGTTTCGCTGGCACCAGCGTTTTGTCCATGCCTGGACTGCCGTCATGGTGCGGTCGAATGGATGTCTAGCTTGTTGTTGGGCAGCGTCCGTAAGGTAAACCCAATGCGGATCACCGTTCTTTGAATACTCGCCAGGAATGCGCCATATCCGGCCTCTTGTGGCCCACGGCTTGGCCAGGTGAGCCTCGCCTATACGAACACCCGTCAGTAGCAGGAAGCGCAGCACACGGGCGTTATGGTGGGTTTCATTCCAAAGTGCTTTGATCTCGTTATCACTCAATACTCGTTCGCGATTCACTTGCTTGTAACCTGTGGTGTGTGCGGTGATCTTGTCAGCAGGATTGTCGTCCCGGTAGCCGTTTTCTACGGCCAGGTCGAACATCTGGCGAAGGATGATTCTGAACGCATCCCGCGCGCGCTCGCCGCTGCAGCCGGTCCGGGAAATCGGGTAAGCCTTTATCGTATCGACCAGTTCCGTGCGCAGAACATCTGATACACGGGTTTTGAGCAGGGAGGAGGGGAGACCCCGGTCGAGATAGGCGAGGGTCGTCTTGGGGCGCTTGTTGTCGCGGTTGATGATCTCGCGATACTCATCCGCAAGCTGGGCAACGGTCACAGCAGACGGGTGGCGCTTGCGGTCGGTCTCGATGGTCTTCTTGCGTGCTGTTTTCAATCCTACATCGGGATATTTGCCGAGCGTTGTAACCCGCATCTTGCCGTCGCGCTTGCGGCGTATAATCCAGGTCTTTGAAGATCGGCGGACATTCAGGTAGAGGCCGTTACCATCGTTCAGGGTGTAGTCTTTGCCATCCCATTTCGCCGCCCGTATCTGGGTGTCATTGAGTGCCATTGTGTGTGCCCTTGTGTGTACCTGCGGTACGTATGCAGGTAAGTTGTGCTGATATCAGCTAGACACAAGAATACACACAAATTTAGAGAAAACAAAGAATTATGCTGGACAAACAAACGGTTAAGGTATTATTCGTCTGCATGGGGAATATCTGCAGATCCCCGACTGCCCACGGGGTCTTTCGTGAACTGGTGCGGAGGGAGGGGCTGGACCGGGAGATCGGGATCGATTCCGCTGGCACGCACGCCTACCATGTCGGCAATCCCCCGGACCAGCGCGCCCAGGCGACGGCGCGTACCCGGGGTATCGACCTGTCCGACCTGCGGGCCAGGCAGGTGGAGCCGCTGGATTTCTCTGTCTATGACTATATCCTGGCCATGGATGAAGAGAATCACGCGATCCTGATGCAGCAGTGTCCACCCGGTGAAGAGCACCGGGTGCACCTGTTTCTCGATTTTGCGCCGGAACAGGGGGTGACCGAGGTGCCGGACCCCTATTACGGTGGCGCGCAGGGGTTCGAGTATGTGTTCGACTTGGTGGAGGCCGCTTCACGCGGCCTGCTGGCGGACATACGGGGGCGGCTGGGCTAGGAGCCTGTAACAGGCTCCTAGCGGGTGATCTCAGTCCTTGGGCTCGGCGGCGGGCCTGGGCTCCTTGTTCCCGGCTGGCGTTTCCTTGCCCTGGGCTGATGTTTCTGCCGCGCGGGCCGGTGTCTCCGCCTTATCCGGTTGCGGTTTCGGCGCAGCTGGTTTTTCAGTCTTCCGGGGCTTCACTTCCTGTTCAGCCTGGGGTGAGGCGGCCTTGGGTGCGGCCTCTTTCGCCTGGCCGGCGGGTGTCTTTTCTGCCTGTTGGCGGGGTTTGGATGGCGTCTTCGCCGGCTTGTCTGCTGCTGGTTCTTTTGGCTGCGCTGCTTCCTTGCTCGGCTTGCTTGGCGGTTTTGCGGATGCTTTGTCCTTGCCGGTCTGCGCATCCTTTTTCTGATCTTTCCGGTCCGCTTCCGCTCCACCGGTTTCCTTTTTGGCGCTCGAGCCCTCCTTTGAGGCCTGCTTGGGCGCAGTCGCCTCCCCCGCTTTTTGCTTCACGGCCTCGTTGCCGGGTTCCGGGCGGGCTTTTTGCGGCTTGTTCGAGGGCGTGTCGGTTTTCTCGCGCTTCTCCGAGGCAGGGGCGTCGCCGGCCGACTTGTCCTGATTCGTCGTGTTCTGGTTCTCGGTCTCGCCGGCATTGGCGGGGCGACGCCACCGGCCGCCACGGCGACCACGGCGAGAGCTGCGCTTGGGCTGCTCAGCGTCGGCCTTGGGCTGTTGCTGCTTCTGGGCCTGTTGGGGCTCCTTCTGCTTCTCCTCGGCGGTCTTGCCCTGGTCCTTTTGCCTGGCGCCTTCCCGGTTTCCCTGGGGGCGGGCCTGTTTCCGGCCGCCTTCGCCCTCACCGCGCCGGCTGCGTCCCCGGTTGGAGCGGTTGCCGCCATTGCGCGAACGGTTGCCCTGGCTGCCGCCACTGCGGTTGCGCGGACGCCGTTCCCTGGGCGCCTCTTTCTCTTCTGCCGGTTCTTCCTGCACGGGTTCAGGGGTTGCCTGTGGTGTGAAGATGCTGCTGATCAGGCGTTTGATCAGTCCGCCGCCGGTTTCGGCCGGTTCGGGCTGCACTTCCCGGGGCGCCGGTGCCGGTGTAGGCGCCGGGGCAGCGGGCGTGATGTGCTTGACCGCAGGCTCTTCCATGCGGGCGGCAGGCCCCTTGCCGGAAGAGGGGAGTTCGGGTCGGGGTTCCGGGGTCACGCTCTCATAGCTGAGCTTTTCGTGTTCCCCGACTTCCGCGGCGCGCAGACGCTCGATCTCGTACTTGGGGGTCAGCATGTGCTGGTTGGGGATCAGCACGATATCGATGTGCTGGCGCTGCTCGATGTCCGCGATCATCTGCCGCTTCTCGTTCAGCAGGTAGGTCGCCACGTCCACCGGCAACTGGGCCACCACGCGGCCGGTGCCTTCCTTGAGGCTTTCCTCCTCGATGATGCGGAGTATCGACAGGGCCAGCGAGTCGACGCTGCGGATAAAGCTGTGGCCATCGCAGCGCGGGCAGACCTGGTTGGACGAATCGCCCAGCGAGGGGCGGATGCGCTGGCGCGACATCTCGAGCAGGCCAAAGCGGGAGATGCGGCCGATCTGGACCCGTGCGCGGTCCTCTTTCATCGCCTCACGCAGTCGGTTCTCCACCTCGCGCTGGTTGCGGGAGGGGGTCATGTCGATGAAATCGATGACGAACAGGCCGCCGAGGTCGCGCAGGCGCAGCTGGCGTGCGATCTCGTCGGCCGCCTCTAGGTTGGTGTTGAGGGCCGTCTCTTCGATGTCGGCGCCCTTGGTTGCTCGCGAGGAGTTGATGTCGATCGAGGTCAGGGCCTCGGTGTGATCGATCACGATGGAGCCGCCGGAGGGCAGGCGAACCTCGCGCTGGAAGGCGGATTCGATCTGGGATTCGATCTGGTAACGGGAGAACAGCGGGACCCGGTCATCGTAACGGCGCAGTTTCTGCTCGTTGTGTGGCATCACCTGGCGAATGAACTGGCGCGCCTGGTTGAAGGTCTCCTCGTTGTCGATCACGATCTCGCCGATGTCGGCGCGCAGGTGATCACGGATGGAGCGGATGATGACGTTGCTTTCCTGGTAGATCAGGAAGGGAGCGTCGCGGTTGGCCGCCGAGTTCTCGATGGCCGACCACAGTTGCAATAAATAGTTGAGGTCCCACTGCAGTTCCTCGATCTGTTTGCCGATGCCGGCCGTGCGCACGATCAGGCCCATACCTTCGGGAATCTCGAGCTGGGCCATGGCCTCGCGCAGGTTGGCGCGGTCCTGGCCCTCGATGCGGCGCGATACGCCGCCGGCACGCGGGTTGTTGGGCATCAGTACCAGGTAGCGTCCGGCCAGTGAGAGAAAGGTGGTCAGGGCGGCGCCCTTGTTGCCGCGCTCTTCCTTCTCGACCTGCACGATGACCTGCTGGCCTTCCTTGGTGGCGTCCTTGATGTTGGGGCGCTTGCCGCTGGCCTGGGCCTCTTCGCTGAAGTAGCTGCGCGCGATTTCCTTCATGGGAAGGAAGCCGTGCCGTTCCGCGCCGTAGTCGACGAAAGCGGCCTCCAGGCTGGGTTCGACGCGGGTGATGCGTCCCTTGTAGATATTGGCCTTTTTCAGTTCCCGGCCGGGGACTTCGATGTCAAGGTTGTAGAGTTTCTGGCCATCGACGATGGCCACGCGCAACTCCTCTGGCTGAGTTGCGTTGATCAGCATGCGTTTCATATTGTCGTTGTCTCAGTATGTACATGTGCGGCGAGTCCGGTACTCAGGTCGGTTTGTTTCGGTCTGCAGCCGTTGCAAGGCGCAAGTGCCGAATCGGGTGACAGGAGAGGCGCTCGCACACGCACGGTATTCCGTCATGTGCGACAGGACGGGTTCCTTTGGATTCTTTGGTGTTCGTCCGGTCAGCACGTTGTAATAGTCTTTTCCTGCGCAAGTCGGTTAGCATGGCGACCCGCACGAGATCCGGTCCGGCTGTGGCGCGTCGAAAGCAGGTGGCAGGAATTCTGTAATCAGGGCGCCTCGGGGCACCCAACAGCTTTGCAATCAATTCAATCTGTTACTGACTGCAACGGCGGAAAATACAACAATTTGTCCAACTATGCATCAGTTTTGTTTCCTGGGGTCTATTTGTGGGTAATAGTGGCGAATCTGCGCCGAAAGTTCGATATCTTGTCGTAAAGGAAGACGCGGACGGGCAGCGGGTCGACAATTTTCTGCTGGCGCGCCTGAAAGGGGTGCCCAAGAGCTGGGTATACCGCGTGTTGCGGCGTGGCGAGGTGCGCGTGAACAAGGGCCGGGTCAAGCCCACCCGACGCCTGCGCATCGGGGACGAGGTGCGGATACCGCCGCTCAGGACCAGTCAACGGGACAATACGCGAGGCCCCGGGGCGGGTCTGCGACAGCGCATCAGTGACAGTATTCTCTACCAGGACCGTGATCTGCTGGTGATCGACAAGCCCAGCGGGATTGCGGTGCACGGCGGCAGCGGGGTCTCGTTCGGCGTGATCGAGGTGCTGCGGACCCTGTACCCGGATGCGCCCTACCTGGAACTGACCCATCGGCTCGACCGGGATACCTCCGGCTGCCTGTTGCTGGCGAAGCGGCGGCCGGCGCTGCAGCAATTGCAGAAACTTCAGCTCGCCGGCCGGGTCGAAAAGCGTTATCTGGCCCTGCTGGCGGGGCGCTGGCGCAAGGAGCGGATGACGGCGGATGCCCCGTTGCAGAAAAACACCCTGCGCAGTGGCGAGCGTGTGGTGCGGGTCGATCCGCTGGGCAAGGAGGCAATCACCCATTTCCGGGTGTTGCAGCGCTTCGGTCGCGCGATGCTGGTGGAGGCGCGCCTGGAGACCGGCCGGACCCACCAGATCAGGGTGCATGCCGCCCACCTCGGCGCCCCTATTCTCGGTGACGAGAAATACGGTGACGAACAGGCCAATCGCCAGTTGCGGGCGCTGGGCCTGAAGCGTCTGTTCCTGCATGCCTGGAAACTCGATTTTCCGTGGCAGGGGCGACCTTCCGGTTATCATTTCGAGGCGCCGTTGCCTCCCGAACTCAAAGCCTGTCTGGATAAGCTGTCATGAAAAACTATGCCTTGCTGGTATTCGATTGGGACGGCACCCTGATGGATTCGGAACACCGCATCGTGACCTGCATGCAGCTGGCGGCGACCGATGCCGGGCGGGCGGTGCCGGAAGACGCGGCGGTGCGCAATATCATAGGCCTCGGTATGCACGAGGCGGTCAGTGCGCTGTTCCCACAGGCGGGAGAGCGGGAGATAAGCGACATTATCGATGCTTATCGTGTGCACTGGCTGGGTGAGCGGATTCCGCCGTCGTCGTTGTTTCCCGGTGCGGAAACGGTGCTGCGCGGGTTCGCCGAGTCCGGCTACCTGTTGGCGGTGGCCACCGGCAAGAGCCGGCGCGGACTGGACAAGGTGCTGGAGGAAACCGGCCTGGGTGAGCTGTTTCACATGACCCGCTGTGCCGATGAGGCATACTCCAAGCCCCACCCGCAGATGCTGGAGGATATCCTGACCGATCTGGATACCCCGCCGGCACAGGCGCTGGTCATCGGGGATACCGAATACGACATGCAGATGGCGGCCAATGCCCGGGTTGACGCTCTGGGCGTGGTGCATGGGGCGCACAGCAGCGAACGCCTGCTCGCGGAAGGGGCGCTGACGGTACTGGACCACCTGCAACAGCTGCCGGACTGGCTGGCGCTGAATGCCGGCAATAAACAGGAGATGGATGTATGAATCCGAACGACAACCGTGAACGCGGGCAGTGGGAGAGGGAGTTGCTGGAAACCCTTGCCACGGATGCGCTCAAGGAGAAGCGCCGGGCGCGCCGCTGGGGCATTTTCTTCAAGTTGCTCACCTTCCTGTACCTGGGGGCGTTGTTGTTTCTGCTGGTGCCGGACGAGGACCTGGGCCTGGACAAGGTGCCGGGCAAGGATCATGTCGCCCTGGTCGAGCTGGAGGGAGTCATCGCGCCGACCGGCAAGGCGAGTGCGGACCTGGTCAACAAGGGCCTGCGCAAGGCGTTCAAGGACAAGCATACCAAGACAGTGGTGCTGCGCATCAACAGCCCTGGTGGCACCCCGGTGCAGGCGAGCCTGATCAACCGGGAGATCCAACGCCTGCGCAAGAAACACAAGGACATCCCCCTGTACGTGGTGGTCGGTGACATGTGCGCTTCGGGTGGCTACTACGTGGCGGCGGCAGCAGACAGGATCTTTGTCAACGAGTCCAGCATCGTCGGCTCGATCGGCGTGCTGATGGATGGCTTCGGTTTCACCGGGGCCATGGACAAGATCGGCGTCGAGCGGCGTCTGCTCACGGCCGGCGAGCACAAGGGGATACTGGATCCCTTCAGCCCCCTGAGCGAGGAGGACCGGGCCTTTGCCGACCGGGTACTGAAAGAGATACACGGTAACTTCATCGAGGCGGTCAAGGCCGGTCGTGGTGACCGGCTGGTGAACGACCCGCAGTTGTTCAGTGGCCTGTTCTGGACCGGGCGACGTGCCATCGAGCTGGGCCTGGCCGACCAGGTCGGCGACCTGGGCTACGTGGCGCGCGAGGTCGTCGGTATCGACAAGGTGGTGGATTTCACGGCCGAGGAAGATCCCTTTGAACGCTTCGCCGAGCGTCTGGGCATGGCGGGGGCCGAAATGTTGGCCCGCCTGGCGGGGTGGATCCCCGGGGTTCATTGATTCCCTGGAATGGCAGGGTGGTTGGCCGGCGGCGATCGAATTTCATATTTCTGTCATATTGAGACGGTCTAATTCTGCTTTGCCATATAGACGGCCCAGGTGCCGTGTGGGGTGACGTGACTTCATATATCCCGCCGTCAATCCATCCCTGGAGGCTCGACGGCCGCATCCCTGCGGCCGACGGATACATGAAGTCACGTTACCCCGCCATGTGCAGGTCAATCTACAAAGCAATACTGATCCCGGATTGGATTGACTCGAGAGTGAACCAAAGTGTCCGAATTGCATGTCCTGGTGGTGGAAGACGAAGCGGCGGTCAGGGAACTGCTGAGCGCGACGTTGGAGGGCGCGGGTCATCGGGTGACTGCCGTGCCGGATGCGCACAAGGCAAAGGCGCTGTTGTCCCGGGATCTCCCGGATATGCTGCTGCTCGACTGGATGCTGCCGGGAATGAGCGGTATCGAATTCGCCAAATGGCTCAAGCGTGATGAGCGTTTGGCCGCGGTCCCGATCATCATGCTGACGGCCAGGGACGAGGAAAACGCCAAGGTGGCCGGTCTGGAGAGCGGTGTCGATGACTATGTCACCAAGCCTTTCTCGACCCGCGAACTGCTGGCCCGCATGAGGGCGGTGCTGCGGCGTGCCGGCGCCGATGACAGCAAGGTCATTCGTACCCGCGGCGGCCTGGCGCTGGATCCGGTTCAGCATCGTGTGAGCGTCGACAACGCCCCGTTGTCGCTGGGTCCGACCGAGTTCAAACTGCTGCACTTCTTCATGGTTCACCCGGACCGGGTCTATTCCAGGGCACAGCTGCTGGATATGGTCTGGGGTGCCCACGCCTATGTCGAAGAGCGTACGGTGGATGTGCATATCCGGCGCCTGCGCAAGGTGCTCGAGCCCGCAGGCATGGAGTCCCTCATCCAGACTGTGCGTGGGGTGGGGTACCGTTTTTCCGAGCAGGCCGGATAGGGGACGTCCGCGTGCGCATGTTCCTGCAGGCATCGAGGTTGGGGAGATACGTTGCGAGACGTTAGCTGGGCGCAGGAATTGTGGCGCTTCGTCTTCGTGCTGGGAGTCGGCCTGTTGGTCGGGCTTCTGGTCGATCAGGTCTATCCGGCCGTCCTGTTGTTCGTAGCCGCCTATGTCATCAGGCACCTCTACAACATACAGCGACTCATCCGCTGGCTCGATGCACCCGCGGCAACCGAATTGCCGGCGAATTTTGGCCTGTGGAGCGAGATCTATGCCTGCATCTCCCGTCTGCTGAAAATCCACGCCGACTGCGAGCAGCGCCTGAATGCACTGCTGGCACAGTTCCAGAGTACCGCCGCCGCGTTGCCTGATGCGGTCGTGGCGCTGGGGCCTGGAGACGAGATCCAATGGATGAACGATGCAGCGGAACGGCTGCTGGGGTTGCGTGTGCCCGGTGATTACGGACGTCCGCTGGCAAATCTGTTTCGTGCCCCTGAATTTCAGCATTACCTTGCGGCGCGGGAATTCTCGCACGCGCTGGAACTGGCCGCACCAGGACAGGAACAGAAAAGGCTGCTGCTGCGGGCGGTGCCCTACGGAGACCGGCAGCTGCTGGTCATCGTGCAGGACACCACCGAGCGCTATCGCGTGGAGCGTATCCGGCGTGATTTCGTGGCCAATGTCTCACATGAACTGCGCACGCCGCTGACCGTCATATCGGGTTTCATCGAAAACATGCATGCCGACGGGGACCGTTGTCCTGAAGCGTGGCGGCGCCCACTCGAGCTGATTGCCGGGCAGGCCGACCGAATGCAGCACATCGTCGAGGACCTGCTCCTGCTTGCACGCCTCGAGGGTGGCGAGAAGGTTTTGCGGCATGAGCTGGTGGATGTCGCCGGCATGCTGGAGGTGGCGGCCGAGGAGGCGCGCTTGCTGACCGGGGGGGGAGGTGCAGATAGGGCTCGATATCCAGTCGTCGTGGCAGCTGGACGGTGATGAGGGCCTGCTGCGTTCGGCGATCGGCAACCTGGTCAACAATGCCATCGACCACACGCCCGCCGGCGGGGTGATCACGCTGCGCTGGCTCGATGAGCCGGACGCGAGCTGCATCATCGTCGAGGACAATGGCGAAGGAATCGCGCATGAGCACATCCACCGGCTGACCGAACGCTTCTACCGCGTGGATGCCGGCCGTTCACGTGAACGGGGCGGCACTGGCCTGGGCCTTGCAATCGTGAAACACGTCCTGCAGGTCCATGATGCCCGATTGGAGATACTCAGCGCGCCCGGTGAGGGCAGCCAGTTCATCTGTCGTTTTCCTGCCCGCTTGCGGGTTGATAACCCAGGCCGGCCTGGCAACGTATAATCCATCCCGTGGCTTCGGCCATACAGAGGACGCAAAACCATGGATCAATCAGACCTTCTGCATCACTATTCGCAGCAATTCAATGCCGATCTCGAGGCCATTCGCACCAAGGTGCTGGAAATGGGGGGGCTGGTCGAACAGCAGCTCGAGAAGGCCATCGACGCACTCAACAAGGGAGAGGTCGAGCTCGCTGAAAAGGTGGTTGCCAATGACTACAAGGTCAGCGCCTTCGATGTCGAAATCGACGAGCTGTGCACCAAGATCATCGCGCTGCGTCAACCGACTGCCAGCGATCTGCGCCTGGTGCTGACGGTGATCAAGAGTACCGCCGATCTGGAACGGATAGGTGACGAGGCCAAGCGCGTGGCGCGCATGGCGATCCGTGCGGCCGAGTCGGAGCCGGGTCGTAATCTCTATCTGCGTATCGAGCACCTGGGCACCCAGGTGCGCCAGATGCTGCACCAGACCCTGGATGCCTTTGCCCGGATGGACGTGGATGAGGCCATCCAGGTTGCGCATGAGGACGTACGCATCGATCGCGAATACGAGAGCATCATGCGCCAGAGCATGACCTACATGATGGAGGATCCGCGCTCCATACCGCTGTTGATGGACATCATCTGGTCGGCGTGCGCGCTGGAAAGGATGGGGGATCGTTGTTGCAACATCTCCGAGTACATCATCTATTTCGTGAAGGGCAAGGACGTGCGGCATACCAGCCTGGAGCAGATCCAGAAGGAATTCGGCGAGTAGTGGCCAGCGTGGATATCGAATCCCTGCGTGGAGTGCTGGGCGAGGTACTGGACATCGGTGAACGGGCGCGGGCGCTGCAGCCAGAGACCCAGATGCTCGGCGCCCTCCCGGAATTCGATTCGCTCGCCGTGGTGGAACTGGTGGAGGCCCTTCAGCATCGTTTCGGAATCGAGATCCACGACGAGGATATCGATCCTGATATCTTCGAGACGGTGGGCAGCCTGCAGCGTTTTATCGAGACCAGGTAAGGGGGCTCATGCCTCGCGGTCTTCGGGCGGTGTGAACCCGCTCGGTACCTTGCCGGCGACCAGATAGGCAAAGGCGATGACCTCGGCCACCGCCCGGTACAGTTCGTCCGGCACCTCTTCGCCCAGGGGGATCTGTACCAGGGCCGTGGCCAGTTCTGGGTTGGGGTAGAGCGGGACGTCGTTGGCCTCCGCGATGCGGGTGATCTGTTCGGCCAGCAGGTCGTTCCCCTTGGCGGTCACCCGGGGTGCGTTGTCGCCGTCATAGCGCAGTGCCACGGCGATATCCCGCCGCCCTGAAACGGTGTGTCCATGATCCTTTTCACCCGGCTTCTTCATGCGCGTTCATCCAGAAGACGTTTGGCCTGCGGCGCGCCGTGCAGGCTGCTGATGGCCGATACCTCCAGTCCCGCCTGCTGAAGTGTCTGCTCGAGGCGGGGCAGGGCCTTTTCAAAGCGTGAGGCGGTGCTGGCCAGGTCCGACCAGAAGGCGCAATGCAGCTTTTTCCCCTGCAGGGTGATGCGGCTGAACACCGGCCCCAGTTCCTCGAATTCGAAACGGACCTCGACCTTCCAGGTCGGCGAGGTGGCGCCTGCGTCACCGGTCTCGTTCTCCTGCTGTATCTTCAGTTCCAGATGACCCCGCTGATTGCCGACCTGCAGCGGCAGGTCGATCTGCCAGACCAGGCGGTTCGGGTCGTCGCTACTGGCCAGCGTCTGTGCCTGGTGGCTCTGAATACGCGCGATGCTGCCTTCGACCAGGCGCATGAGGCGGTTGAGGAGCTGGTCGGTTTGCGGCGGTGGGGCGTCCTTGTCCTGGGCGTTCCCAGGCGCCGGTGCGCCCTCACTCACCGTACGGTTGTTTGGCTGCAACAGACGCAGCAGTTGCAGGAGCAACAGTTTCCGGTCTGTCGTGGGCGGAACGCCATCCCTTAGCATCAGGGGCTCCATGAGGAGGCCGGAATCCCGGACCGTCCGGCGCAGGATTCCGGGTGACAGCCTGCCGGGCTCGCTGGCCGGAGGATCGAGGGCCTTCAGTGCCTGTTTGAATACCGGCAGGCGTTTGATGGTGTCCGGGGGAAGCTGTTCAAGTTGCCGTTTTATCGCCTGAACCTGGCGCGCAACCTCCTGGGAGGCAGTTGACGTGCCATGGCATGCTGGCGCAGTTGCTGGGTCGGGGGCTCCTGTACGGCGGCCCGGACGATACGCAGCAGGGGTTCGGGCAGTCCCTGTTCGACCTTGAGCAGGAGTTGCTGCCCCGGTTCCAGACCGGCGGGTGCACGGGCCTCGACCGGGGTGTTGCCGATGCGCAGTTGCGCGAGACCATTGCTGCGGATAGCGTCTATGGTGGCGCGCAGCATCTGTCCCGGTTTGAACAGGCGCAGCAACGTTCGGTCTGGTTGGGCGTCTTGTCCAGCAGCGGCTGCAGCGCGCTGGGTATTTTCATGCCGTTGAGAGGGTCCATGGTGAGCAATATATCGGCAGGCGACCGGCAAAATCCAATGTGTTAGGATTTCGATGTCCAGGATGGACGATTCAACGTAATTGCAAACCGATTCAAGGAGGAACTATCCATGCAATTTTCCGTAAACCGTATCCTGTCTTATGTTATCGCCGGTGGCCTGCTGGTCGCGGCGCCGTTCGCCAATGCCGAGTCCCAGTGTAAGACCCTGCCTCAGGATGCCTGTTCGGCTGCACCGGGCTGTGCCTGGGTGGACGGCTATGTGCGCAAGGACGGGCGTCAGGTGACCGCCTATTGCCGCAGTATGCCGAAGAAGAAAACGCAATCCGCAGTTTCATCTGACAAGGCAGGCAAGCAGGGCTGAGCGCCGGATAGACCCTGCGCCCCCCGATGCAGGGTCTATCCGGATATCCATGTGGCAAGTCGCTTGCTATTGTTCGGGTACATTCCCCGGACACTGTGCATGGATACCCATTCGATAGGCTTCACCATCTTCCTGGTGTTCACCGGCGCGGCCCTGTTTGCCACGCTGGCCCTGTTTGCACGTCAGTCACTGCTGGTGGCCTACATCCTGCTGGGCATCCTGTTGGGGCCGTGGGGGCTGCGGCTGGTCGATGACCCTGACCTGGTTCGGGACATATCCGAATTCGGCATCGTGTTCCTGCTGTTTCTCCTCGGGCTCAACCTGCAACCACAGGATCTGCTGCACATGGTGCGCAAGACAACGCTGGTGACACTGGTTAGTTCGCTGGTGTTTGCGGTGGTCGGGTTCGGCGTGGCGATCGTCTTCGGGCTGGGCTGGCTGGAGGCGCTGCTGGTCGGAGGCGCGGTCACCTTCTCGAGTACCATCATCGGCCTGAAACTCCTGCCCACCACTATCCTGCATCACCAGCGCACCGGCGAGGTGATCATCAGCATCCTGTTGCTGCAGGACCTGCTGGCGATCCTGTTGCTGCTGCTGGTTCAGGGGTCCAGCCTGGGAAACGGTCTGCCCGCTTTCGACCTGCTGCGCCCGCTGGTCGCCCTGCCGGTGCTGGTCCTGCTCGCCTGGCTGCTCGATCGTTATGTGCTGTTGCCGCTGATACGTCGTTTCGACCGGATACAGGAGTATGTCTTTCTCATGACCATCGGCTGGTGCCTGGGCATGGCTGAGCTCGCGGAATGGCTCGGGTTGTCCACGGAGATAGGCGCTTTCATTGCCGGGGTCACCCTGGCGTCCAGCCCGGTAGCCCTGTTCATCTCGGAGAGTCTCAAGCCGCTGCGTGATTTCTTCCTGATCCTGTTCTTTTTCTCCCTCGGTGCGGGCTTCGATCTGGGCGTGATGAGGGGGGTGTTGGCGCCGGCGCTACTGCTCTCTGTGCTCCTGATGGTGATCAAGCCGTTGGTGTTCCGGGTGCTGCTGTACCGGACCGGAGAGTCGTTGCGGCGCTCACATGAGATCGGCTACCGCCTGGGGCAGATGAGCGAGTTCTCGCTGCTGCTGGCGGTGCTGGCGCTGGACCGGCAGGTGATCAGCGTGCAGGCCTCTTACCTGATACAGCTGGCCACGCTGATCACTTTCCTGGTTTCCTCGTACCTGGTTGTGCTGCGTTTTCATACGCCGATTGCGGTCTCCGATCGTCTGCGCCGGGATTGATGGAAAACGCCTGGCGCGGCTCGAAACTCAGGCGCTGCCTGCCGAACGAGATATCGGCCATCAGGCCACCTTTTTCCAGGAGAAATACCGTGACACCCGACCGGGGGCGGGCGTCGGCAGCGTTTCCGCGCGCGGTCCGGATTCCCTGGGTATCTGGATCGATCTTGATTCGACCCTGCCTGAAGCGTTGCAAGGTCGGCTTGTCGGCAAAGAACACGATCTCGCTGTATTGGCGTCCGCCGAGCTGCAGTCTCGCGGTGAACTGCCTCAGTTCGCTGAAACCGATGATCACGCCTCGTTGGTAGACCACGCCTTTTCCATAGGCACCACCAAGGAGCACGCCGGCGTTGGCGACACGGGGATACACCGCCCAGCCGACGGATCGAAAGAAGAAGCGCTTCATCGACGGGTCGGTTTGCCGGAACAGCCGCATGGCCCGGGAGGCCTGGTCGATCAGCGATTTACTCTGTTCGCCAGCCGATGTGTTCTGGGCAGGTAGCTGCTGCGCCAGGGCGAGCAGCACTAACGCAAAGCGCAGGCTTTTGCGCATGGAAATCTCGCGGTATGGTTGCCAGGGTAGCATATGCGGCCGCATTGTGCCGCCAGGAGTTGATCGAGTCCATGACCTCGCATTCGGAACCAGGACAATTGCAGGCGATAGCACGGGTCGTCTCGCCTTACGGGGAGAAGTTTGGTGTGCCGCGCCAGCCGGGCCTGGTGGCCGCTGCGAAGGGTTATATCGAGATGCTGCCCGGCTTCGACCGGATCGAGGCCTTCGAGGGAATCGAGGGCTTCAGTCACCTGTGGGCGATCTTCGGATTTCATGCCTGCGGCGGCCAGCAGCGTTTGCGGGTCCGGCCGCCCCGGCTGGGAGGCAACGAGGAGCGGGGCGTGTTTGCGACCCGCTCGCCGTTCCGGCCCAACAACCTGGGGCTTTCGGTGTTGCGTTTCGAGGGGCTGGAACAGACCGAAAACCATCTGCGTGTGGCCGTTTCCGGGCTCGACATGGTCGATGGAACGCCGGTATACGATATCAAGCCCTACGTGCCGTACACCGACAGCATCCCGCAGGCGCAGGGGGGCTTTGCCGCCAGCGCACCGGAGCACCGGCTGGCGGTCGTTTTCAGCGCCCAGGCAGACCGACAGCTGTCTGCCATGCCGGAGGCGGCGCACATGCGTGAGCTGGTCGAGCAGACTTTGGCGCTCGACCCGCGGCCCGCCTATCGACGGGACGACGGCGAGCGTCTGTACGGGATGCAGTTGGCCGGTCACGATGTGCGATGGCGGGTCCGCGGTGGCAGGGCCGAGGTCGAGGCGATCGCGCCGCTTGGTTAGTGTGGAAAACACTTGTCAATGGCCAATAATTTTGACCCCCCCTCGGCCAATAAAATTGACCCACCCGGGGCGACAAAAAATCAGCTCTCGCGTTTGTGCTTCAGTCGATAGCTCTCACCTCCCAGCATGAAGA
>JAKRWE010000062.1 GCA_024712425.1 Chromatiales bacterium | reverse complement strand
GGTATCCAATCGCTGGTCCACCAGTTTCCAAGGGGCCTCTATACCCAGCCCAAGAAGCAGTATCTGGTTGCCGTCCATTCAGGTTCCTCATTGCGGATTTTCCGGGTAATCTGGCACAGGTCGCCGGGCGAATTCCACTCGAAACGTCGAGGAGCCTGGGAAGTAGGGTCTATGTTATGTTACATAGGAGCAGGCCGTGTCTCGTGGAAAAAGTGGGCGAATCGTCCTTGAAGTCGATCCTGAGTTTAAGGAGGAGCTCTACGCGGCCCTTCAGGAAGATGGGCTCATCCTTAAAGAGTGGTTTTTGAAACGCGCCCGGCAGTACCTCTATGAAGAGGTTCAGCTTGGCTTCGAGTTTGATCAAGTGACGTCAAGTCAAAGGAGATGACCATGGACGACAAGACGAGCGCTTACATCCTTCCGTTCGATCCGGATCGCTGTGCTTTTGGACGGCATGAGACCTTTCCACTTCGCTACAGTTGGCTGACGAAGGGCTTCCAGGGCTTATGCAATGATCCCCATCTCTTTGAGTCGGAAGATGCGACCGTGCGCCTTGGAGTCGGCAAGAACATGGTCAGCGCAATACGCTACTGGCTGCAGGCGGCGAGGCTCATCGAGCGAAAGGGCAACCGGTATGAATCGACGATGCTGGGCGTACATGTCTTCGGTGTCGAGGGCTACGACCCCTACCTTGAGGACGAGGCAACTATTTGGTTGATCCACTGGCTGATTGCAACGAATGCACAGTTGGCGACAGCTTGGTTTTGGTTCTTCAATCGCTTTCATAAGCCGGAGTTCACTGCACAAGAGCTTGCAACCGCTTTGGCTGATTTCGCCAAGGCGAAAGTAAACGGGCGGACCTCAGCGAAAACAATAAAACAGGATGCTTCCATTTTGCTGCGCATGTACAGCAGAACCAGGACAAGTGCGCGCACGCCGTTGGAAGATGTGTTGGATTCGCCGCTGGCTTTGCTTGGCCTCGTTCAGCCTGATGTTTCGGGGAAACACTTTCGCTCGCTTCCGCAGAGACGCGATACCCCTATTGGGATCATCGGCTTTGCGGTGGTGGATTTATGCAATGCGCTGAATGTTTCTCAAATTCCGATCGAGCAACTTATGTATGGCGACAACGGCTCATCAGCATTAGGAGCTGTCTTTCGCATGACTGAAGACGCCCTGCTAGCAAAGCTGGAACTGTTGGTGAGCGAACAGTCAGGGACATTTGCGATACGAGAGACCGCCGGCATCCACCAGTTCTATCTTCTCGATCAGGTAGATCCGCTCGATATGCTTGCCTCCCAATATACTGATTTTTCTGAGGTCGCGGCATGAGTTTGCAAGATCATGTTCGCGTCAATACTCATTACACGCGTTCAATCAATCTCGAGCGTGATGCAGACTCAACGGCCATCGTTGAGGCCTATATTCCGACCTCGAGGGCTCTGAAAACACTCGAACGTGTCCATGCAAGTCTTACAATTGAGAGCGCACCGCGGGCTTGGTCGCTCGTCGGTCCCTATGGTTCGGGCAAGTCCTCTTTCGCAATCTTTCTTTCGCATCTGCTCGAAGCGCAGGACAGCGCCGCTAACAAGGCCGCGCTCGAGGTCCTGCAACGAGCACAGCCGGAACTGGCAGCCGCATTTGCGCACCTAGGCGAGGGAACGTGCGGGCAATGTGTGATCCTATTGACGGGTAGCCCCGAACCGCTAGCGAAGGCGCTGGTTCGCAGTGCGGCAGAAGCCGCCAAAGGATACTGGTCTAGGCGACCGGGACGGGCGCCAGCGGTGGTGCGCCGGCTTAAGGAACTGGCAGCAGCAGACAAGCCCACGGGCAGCGAGATTATGCAGGCGATCTCCGATTTGCAAACCGCCATTGCCAAGGCTGGCGGCAATGGCGTTCTAATCGTTATCGACGAGCTAGGCAAATTCCTCGAGTTCGAGGCCCGTCACTATGGGGCCAATGATATCTTCCTGCTGCAATCGTTGGCAGAGCAAGCCTTTGCGCCACATGCAGCGCCGCTGACGATCACTGTATTGCTGCACCAATCCTTCGAGCAGTACGCCAAGGGGCTTGGAGAGGCGCTCAAGAACGAGTGGGCAAAGGTCCAGGGACGGTATGAGAATATCCCCTTCCTCGAATCGACTGAACAGATTCTGCGCATTGTGGCCGCCGCCTTCGACCATGATATCGAGGCCGGTGAGCATCGAAAGATTACCAAGTTGACTGGGCAGGCCGCACAGGTGCTCTCGAAGGCCAATGCGCTTCCAGGGGCACTCGATTCGGATGCTGCAGGGACGCTGTTTGAACGGTGTTATCCCCTTCATCCGGTTACGGCGCTCCTTTTGCCCATCCTTTGCCAGAAGGTCGCGCAAAATGAGAGGACCTTGTTCAGTTATCTGGGCAGTCAGGAGTCCCATGGCTTTCGAGACAGTCTTTCCCGCTGCGAAACCATCGGGGACTGGATCTACCCCTGGGAGATCTACGAATACTTCGTCTGCAACCA
Source organism: Chromatiales bacterium (assembly GCA_024712425.1). GTDB lineage: Bacteria > Pseudomonadota > Gammaproteobacteria > Chromatiales > Chromatiaceae > MONJU. The sequence goes on along the minus strand of JAKRWE010000062.1, from coordinate 12,999 downwards.
GCCGGCAGCCCTCACTGACCACGTCACGCATCGTCGCTGGGCTGAGGTAGTAACTGCTGTGGAGCGCCTTGGTGACGCGCCAGCAACCGAGGTACAGATCCTGAAGACTATTGGCCTGCTGAACATCATAGGGGCGCAAGGGGGCTTCAAGGCGGCAAAAAATATCGTTGAACTCTGTTTGCCAACCAAACGGGCGGCAAAAGAGACGGTCCGGGCACTTACAGAGAAGTCGATCATCCAGTTTCGGAAATTCAGCGGAGAGTACCGCGTATGGCAAGGCAGTGATTTCGACATTGACGCTGCCGTCGAAGAAGAGCTTACCAAACTTGGCCAGTTCAGTTTGGCGGATCACCTGACAGACCGGAAGGCCTTGCTGCCCATCGTGGCGCGGAAATACACCATTCAGAAGGGGACGTTGCGTTATTTCTTGCCCCGTTTTGTGGATGCAAGGAACTATATAAAAGAACAGCCAAAGGCAGCCGCACCAAGGATCATTTTCTATCTTTCAGAAGGCCAGGATGATCAGAAAATCTTCGAGGATCAGGTTGGCAATCATTATTCCGAGCTCGACATCATTGTCGAATATCTCAACAGCGCCCAATTGCGACAGGGCGTGGCGGAGGTAATCGCCCTCGAGGCAGTGCAGCGTTCTTCGCAGGAGCTGAACAGTGATCCGGTTGCAAAGCGAGAATTCAAGGATCGCTATCACGCGGCGGTCGAAGCTGAACAGGGACTGCTCGATGCGCTTCTAGAGGAACCGGCAGTCAGTCGCTGGTTCTGGCGGGGCGAACGGTTGCCAGTGCATAACAAGCGGGCCTTGCAAGGTGGGTTGTCGAAAGTACTCGAGGCGGTCTATTACGCAAGCCCTGTTGTGCGCAATGAACTGATCAATCGCGACAGTCCTTCCTCTCAGGCAGTAGCGGGGCGCAACAAACTGCTCTTCGCGCTGTTGAAGGACGCCGACAAGGAAGATCTTGGCATAGAGAAATTTCCGGCGGAGAAAGGGATCTATCGCTCGTTGCTAAAGGCCTCCGGTCTGCACCGGGAGGTCAAGGGTCGCTGGAAACTAGGGTCACCGCTGGACTCTGACGACCCTTATAACTTCTCACCCGCCTGGGAGCGGATCCAGCAATTCTTCGCAGACTCCGAGGAGAAGCCGCTATCCTTTTCCGAACTGTATGAAATCCTGGCCGAACCGCCGTGTGGCATTAAGCGTGGTGTCCTACCGATACTTTGCCTCGTGGCCTATCTCGTCAATGATCACGAATTGGCGCTGTATGAGGAGGGGGTCTACTGTCCTTATCTATCGGAAGAGCAGATCGAACGCTTTGGGCGCCATCCAGGGACATTCTCGATACAGCGATTCCGTATCGAAGGGTTGCGTGCTTCCATCTACGACCAATATGCCGAGGCCTTGTTCGGTGGGGCGGGTGATAAGACCCTCATCGAGCTTGCGCGCCCACTCGCGAAATTTATGGGGCAACTCGAGGACTACACCAAACGGACCAAGAGCCCCCGTCTGTCTGAACGTGCCAAGGCGGTACGTACCGCCTTCAATATGGCGAAGTCACCGCAACGGTTGTTGTTCGAGGGGCTGCCCAAGGCCCTTGGGTTTGATCTGACAGATAGTGGCGTGGCCGAGGGCTTCTCTCAGGCATTGACCGAGACGCTCAGGGAACTCAAGTACGCATATGCTGATATGCTGGATGATCAGCGTCGCCTGCTAGCACAGGCGTTCCACATGGTCCCCGACACAGCCCTCGAAGATCTGCGCCGCACGATCATTGGACGCTATGCGGGCCTTGAGGCCTATACGGTGGATGTCGATGGTCTGAAAGCCTTCATCAAGCGACTCACCAAGGTCGAAGGCAATGTAGAGCACTGGTTCGAGAATGTCCTGATGTTTTTGGGTCAGTGGCCGAGCAGAAAATGGTCCGACGCAGACCGTGCCGAGGCGGAGGTCAAGCTCAGCGATTATTCTAAACGCATGCTCGATCTCGAAACGCTGCGCCTGCATGAGGAGCGTCATGCGGCTAAGACCGATGGCGATTTCGATGTCATTCTTGTAAAGTCGATGAGAAAGGGAGGCGAGCCGATCGATGAGGTCGTCGCTATCGACGAAACCCGCCGGGAAGCGCTACAACAGATCAAGCAGGAATTGCTCTCGGTGATCGATGATTACAAGGACAGTGAACTGCGCCTGGCTGCGGTGGCTGAATTCGTTGACGAGTTTCTACGTCATCATCGTGAGCAGCAATCCCAACTGTCAAACCAGGCGGCCAAACGCCGACCAAAGGAGGTGAAGCGTGGCTAGAAACTGCAGCATGCAAGATGCCCAGAGTAGGGACGACGTCCGCCATGTCCTTGGGATCTCGGGTGGCAAGGACAGTGCGGCCCTCGCGATTTATATCCAGGATCACTATCCACAGATCCATGGGCGCATGGAGTATTTCTTTACAGATACGGGCGCCGAACTCCAGGAAGTGTATGATTTCCTCGACAAGCTCGAGGCCTACCTAGGCAAAGAAATCGTCAGACTTAGTAGTGGCAGGGACTTTGAACATTGGCTGAAGATGCATAGCGACTATCTCCCGTCTCCGCGACAACGCTGGTGCACTCGCGCTATGAAGATCAAGCCGTTCGAGGCCTTCGTGGGCGATGACCCGGTGATCAGCTACATTGGTATTCGCGCCGACGAAGACCGTGAGGGATACATCAGCCATAAGGAAACGATACAGGCCGTGTTCCCATTCATAGAAGATGGCCTGATCCGCGCCGATATTTTTCGGATCCTCGAAGACTCCGTTGGCGTACCGGAGTACTATAAATGGCGCAGCCGCTCGGGCTGCTTCTTCTGCTTCTTCCAGCGCCAGGACGAGTGGCTCGGCCTCAAACGCAATCATCCGCACTTGTTCGAAGAAGCTCGCCGCCTAGAGGAGGTGGCCGGTAATGGCTACACCTGGGTACAGGGGAAGACGTTAGATGACGTCGTGGCTCGCGCGGAGGAGCGGGAGGCAGCGGGTGAGTTTTTGAACAATGATTGTGAAATGAGCTGGCAAGAGCTGCTGGAAGTGGGAGAGGATGACGATCCGGAAGATCAGTCCTGCCTGATTTGCTCGCTATGAGATGGTGTAGGCGCAGCGCGTAACTAGGCAATCATAACAAGGGAAATAGAGAGCCAAAAATATGCGATTCGACTGCTTGCTATCTCGAGCTGATGAAGAGGTCCTTCAGATTCTCATTGGGCAAGGGCCACTCAGGCTGGCTGCATTGCTCGATCGTTCGCTTCTTTCTCCTGCGAAGCAAAGGGAACTCCTACTTAGGTTAAGAAAGCCACAAGAGTTGCTTACCGATGCTGTATCGAGAAAAGCGTTGTTGCCCTTGCTTCGCCCCGAAGAAGCAAGAAGTCTTTGCGCGGCGCTGGGTCTAAGTCCCAACGATCCATACCACGCCCTTAGTACAGTGACCGCGAGAGGTCATACTCAACGTGAGATTCTGCTGTCATATTTTGAGTTGGCAGAGCTTGAGGAGCTAAGGGTTGAGTCTGTTGCTCCAATAGAGCCAGGCGTCGCGGGCTACCCATTGTTCTCTTATCAGCGCGTAGCGGCGCGCGCCATCACTAGCAAGTTGGCTGTTGATCCATATCGGTCAATCCTCCACATGCCAACTGGGTCGGGAAAGACTCGTACAGCGATGCACATCATCGCAGAACACCTCTCAAGCAGAGAAGGTGCGGTGGTACTGTGGTTGGCCCATAGTGAGGAACTGTGTGATCAAGCTGCACAGGAATTCCTAAAAGCTTGGTCATTTCTGGGTAATCGAGAAGTATCGCTTATGCGTTACTGGGGAAGCCAAAGCGCTGATCCACTTTCGATAACGGAGGGGCTGATTGTGGCCGGTCTGCAAAAGGTCGTTCAAACGGCTAAAAGAGATATCCCCCTCATCGGAAGGCTAGGAAGCAGATTGTCGCTGGTCGTTCTTGATGAGGCGCACCAGGCTGTCGCGCCAACCTATCGCATGATACTTCAGGCACTTGTTGACCCTTACCCGAAAACCGCATTACTAGGGCTAACAGCGACACCTGGTCGCACATGGTCTGATGTTTCCGCAGACGAAGAGCTTGCTGAGTTTTTTGGACGCCAGAAAGTAACTCTGCAAATACCGGGGTACGCAAACCCCGTTGACTACCTCATCAGTGAAGGATATTTGGCAAGAGCAGATTTTCGACCTCTATTCTATAACCCTGGTATCGAGTTAACAGATGAGGATGTGGAGTCGATTGAGGAGAACCTTGATTTGCCTCGCCGTGTATTAGAAATGCTCGAGGCTGACCAAAAGCGCAATCTAAAGATTGTCACGGAGATAGAGAAGCTTGCGGCTCGACACAAAAGGATAGTTGTTTTCGCCTTATCAATGGAACACTCAGATATTCTCGCGGCAGTGCTGCAAGCGAGAGGTTATGCGGCCTATTCGGTCACATCGCGCACACCAAGCGACGAAAGAAAGCGGCTTCTGGAAGAATACAAGGGTGAGTCAGAGGAAGTTCGAATTCTATGCAATTATGGGGTGCTGACCACGGGATTTGATGCGCCGAAAACTAGCTGTGCTGTAATCGCAAGACCGACGACTTCACTAGTGTTATTTAGTCAGATGGTTGGGAGGGCTATTCGAGGTCCTAAAGCAGGCGGGAATATGACTGCTGAAATTGTTACTGTCACAGACCAAGGATTGCCGGGGTTCGGTGACGTATCTAATGCATTTTACAATTGGGAAGATATTTGGGAGGACCCCATTAAATGACTTTTTCTATCGTACCGCCGCACTTGGCTGTTAAAGCAATGCGGGACAATGGTTATAAGAATGCGGCGCATGCCCTAGCAGAGTTGATGGACAATGCAATCCAGGCAGGTGCTTCGCGTGTCGAACTGCTCTGCGGAGAAGTTGAGGTTCTTGTGGATGAGCGGCGCAGATCTAGGGTTAGGCAGATCGCTGTGCTAGATAATGGTAGTGGAATGGACGCAGACGTATTACGTCTTGCGCTACAGTTCGGCAACGGTACACACCTTACCACAGACACACAGCATGGTATTGGTCGCTTCGGAATGGGATTGCCTGCTTCGTCGATATCGCAATGCCGGAAAGTAGATGTCTGGTCTTGGCAAGAAGGGCCTGAGTCAGCGCTAAATAGCTATCTCAGTCTTGATGAAATAGCAAATCACTCCATGAGTGATGTTCCTGAGCCAGAGCCCAAGGCTATCCCGGAGTTATGGAGGAAGGCCGCTTCAAAAATCGGTCGGTGTGGCACGTTGGTTGTATGGTCTGAACTCGATCGTCTCCTTTGGAGAACTGCCAAAGCGATTATTGATAACTCAGAGTTTGTTGTTGGCCGCATGTATCGTAACTTCCTGGAAAGTGAGCGAGTCGAGATACGACTACTTGGGTTTAACATCGATCGACCCGAGGTACGCAGTATAGAAAAATACGCGCTTCCAAATGATCCAGGTTATCTGATGCCAAAGACATCTTGTCCTGAGCCGTTCCACGATAAACCTATGTTTGAGAAGTGGGGGGGCGAAGATTTTTCGGTTGAACATAAAATAAATTTCGATGGAAGGGAGCACTCCGTCAAAATAAGGTACTCAGTAGCAAAGGAGGAAGCTCGACAAGGTGTCAATCCAGGACAGAAGAAGCATGGCAAGCACGCAGCGAAAAACGTAGGGGTATCGGTAGTTCGTGCCGAGCGGGAATTGGAACTGGATACAACATGGACTACTTCTTCTGACCCTCGTGAGCGTTGGTGGGGAGTCGAAATTGAGTTTCCTCCTGCTCTGGACGAGTTATTCGGCGTCACAAACAACAAACAGCATGCCCACAATTTTTCCGAGGTCGCAAAATTCGACATTGACGACCTCCTAAAAGGAGGAAAAACCATTACTGAATTAAAGGAGGATATGGAGGAGGATGAAGATCCTCGTGCTCCTTTGTTGGAGATTGCGCACCAGATCAAGAAGACCCTGAATGTGCTTCGTGCTTTGCTACGCGCCCAGACAGCAAGCGAGAATAGAGCGGGTAGGCGAAGACATCAAGATGTCGGGAATTCTGTTGAGGCCAAGGCCACAGAAATCACCCGCAAGCGTAAAGAGGATGGGTACTCTGGTGAAAGCGATCGTGACGAATCGATGTCCTCAGATGAAAGGCGTGGAATATTGGAACAGAGCCTAATTGACGAAGGTATTCCAGAGGCCGTTGCGCGAGGACTTGCAGCCTCTACTGTTTCTAACGGGTTGAAATATGTGTTTGCAGGGGCGGACCTAGAGACTCCCGCATTTTTCTCAGTTAAACAAAGGGGTGGATCTATCGTATTAACTCTAAATACGAATCATCCCGCGTATCCCTCCCTAGTCGAAGTCTTGGAGAGCCCAGCTAACGAAAGCGGAGGCGATGATCTTGAGGAAAGGCTGCAGAAGTCGTTAGATGGCTTAAAGTTGTTGTTGTTCGCATGGGCTAGGTACGAAGATGAGCAGCCCGATGGCACCCGAAGAATACAAGCACAGGAAGCAAGAGTAGATTGGGGGCGATTAGCTAGACAGTTCCTTATGACTGATAGCTGATGTCGTTGGTAGCATTTGGGCAAAGTCTAGATGAGTTCCTTCGGGCAGCCTCCGAGGAAGTCGTTCTCGTCGCCCCTTTTATTAAGAAGGCGACGTTGGAACGACTGCTTGGAGGCATAGCAGACGGTGTATCGGTTGTCTGTGTGACTCGGTGGCGTCTTGCGGAGGTTGCAGCAGGAGTCAGCGATTTAGGCGTTTGGGAATTACTAGAAGACCCATCCCGTGGTAGGTTGTACCTAAACAACAACTTGCATGCCAAGTACTATCGTGCTGACAAGGGATGCCTAATAGGTTCTGCGAATCTAACAGCTACGGCACTAGGGTGGAGTCCAAATCCTAACGTTGAAATTCTTGTTCCGCCAGCAGATTGCCAGTCCTTAAGGTTCACTTTTGAGCGTAATCTTCTTGCGTCCTCGGTAGAGGTGGACAACGCACTTTTTGAAAGTGCTGTCGCGGCCGTGGAGGCGATGCCGCCGCTGGTCTTTCAAGATACAGTTGCTTGGAACGCTGGAGGCGCTGGAAATGAGCAAGTTGTTGATGTTCAGATTTCGGGGGATAAAACTTGGCTCCCAAGACTCAGGTATCCGGAATACCTCTACTTAGCATATTGCAATGAACTTGATGCTCTTACAACGGTTGCTAGGGACGTGGCAACTGAGGAAGTGAAGAATTTTAGGGTACTGCCAGGATTGCCAAGGAAAGCGTTCGAAGCCGAGATAGGTATTCAAATGCTCAGTCAGCCCATCGTTCATGGGGTCGATAACTTCTTGAAGGAGCCAAGACGTTTTGGGGCAGTGCGAGACTATCTTGCTAGAACATATGGTGAGGACTACGAAGCTTTTGATGCTAGTTCTGCTTGGCAAACCCTAATGCGTTGGCTCTTGTACTTTGCGCCCAACAGGTTTGCACTTGCGATCCCCTCCCATAGTGAGATCATGTATCGACGAAACATATACGGCAGACCATATGACTAGAGAATTCTTCCGGCTATGCAAGCGGCACGGGTTTGCTGATCTTCGGCTCCACGACCTGCGCCATGAGGCAACTTCAAGGCTGTTTGAGAAAGGCCTCTCCCTCATGGAGGTGGCGAGCATCACGGGTCACAAGTCGCTCCCAATGCTGAACCGCTACACCCATCTTAGCAACGATCATTTGCTGGCAAAATTGGGATAAAGAAAGGGGGGCACTCCCCGGCGATTGTCAACCCAATTCTAAAATGCCCCCTTTTCTCCCAAGCTGAAATGTCCCCCTTATCGAGCGGGGCCTCAGGTGGCCTGAGAGGATGGCGGAGATACAGTTCGTTTCCAGGGGTGGTCGGGAGCCGGCTTGTGGGCGTGGCGGTTGAGCTGGACGGTCTTGGCCTGGTCGACGGTGGCGTGGAGGCTTTTCTCGTCATCGAGAGGAATGGGGGGCTCTCCTTCACTGAGCACACGATAAGCCAGTGAGCGGCCTTTGTGGAGTAAGGTGACAGTGTCATCGAAGGCTTCGCAGACGGTGACCTGTGCGCTCCGCAGACGATAGCCTTTGCCTTGGCCAGTGAGCTGGTATTCCCGTTTTTTGTATTGGAGGGTCCCGGGTGGCGCGGGCTCTTCGCTGACCATCGGCATCGGCGCTTTTGTCCAGCGGCATGAGCGGGCACAGCGGATTGAGTGTGCGGGAGTCGATCAGCTCCACTGAGCGCAGATCCCAGCGGGCGAAGCGGATCATCGGCTGTTCGAGGCAACGGTAGCGGTCGGGGATCTCGAAGCGTACCCCCTGTAGTGTGATGGTGCCGTCACTGCGGCGCTGCTTGCGTTGTACCGTACACCGGAAGGCCCTGCGCAGGGTCTGGCTGTCGGGGCTGTCGCGCCCCACGTTGGGGGCATTCAGGTAGCGCTGCAGCGGGGTGTTGGCGATCTCGCGGTGGCGTGTGCGGTGGTACGCCTGCTCCGCCCAGGCTTGGGTGATCTCATTGAGCCGGTCCAGCGTCAGATCCTCCACCCCCGCCAGCATGGCCATTGAGCATGCCCACAGTAATCGATGTGTCGACATCCAGGTTATTTGATGGCCGGCAAGGCGGCAGGGCCCCGACGGGATGACACCGGTCGGGGCCCTGTACGTTGTGTTGTGTGTGCGTATTTCGGCCCATCGTGACCACCCATTTCGGCGGATCGTGACCGGGGTTTCCGACATCGTGACCGCGGATTCCGAGAAAAGCATGGGAATCGGTCACGTTCGCTTGGAATCAGTGGTCACGTTGGCGCGGAATACGCAGGGCCCGTACTGAACGGGAAATGCAATCGCGTACGTCCGCTGGCATCGACACGTTCGCAGGTTGCCTCACTGCGCGTCAGATACAGCGACCAAGTCTGCCTGGCCACAGGTTCACGACGCGTGAACACCGCTGGCGTGAGCAACGCCAGATTGATCCCCCCCTGCCGGTCGCGTACCGACTCGTAGCGAATGACCTCCACCCCTCCTGCCCGTGCAGATGCCGCCAGCTGCTGGGTTGCACTATAGTTCTGTGGGTGGGTCCACAGGACACGATCGCGATCGAGAGGTGGTTCGGTCAAGTCCAACGCGGCTTCTGAATGCCAAGCGGCGGCGAATACCGTCAGGTTATGCGATCGCACAGGCAGCCGTGCATCCGGCGACTCCCGGAAGAATCGCATGCGGTAGTGGGATAATTCCGCCAGCGCGGTACGTGAGGTTTCGGAAGCGTAGAACACTCCTTCCGAGGGTCCGGCTGGTCGAAACCGCGAGCCCACCGGATACGGTGCGTCGTATCGGAACGGTGTTGCCAGTAAATAGTCGAGGCCGATGGCTTCCGGCGGAAGCGGCGGCTTGACGCCTTCTACGATTTCCTCGAGAAGTTCCTGGTCTCGCTGTGATGCGACGAGGCGTCGAGTGGCGAAGGTGTGTTGGTACTCCACGGCCCGCCATCCTTTCCCGCCCAGGGTCCGTGCTTCACACGCGAGCGCGGTAGGCGTCCACATAATCGATCGTCCGTGTCAGGCCAGGAATTTGCGTGATCAGTTTGGCTGGGGTGTCATGGAGGGCCGTATTAGGTGCGTGGAGCCAGGACTGCATGGCTGCCTCGTCTCCGGCCATTAGGGCATCGAGACTGCGGAACAGCCGCACCAGCAGGGCAGCGAGCTGCCACTGGCTGGTTCCTTCTTTTAAAAGGTGTTTGCCGGCAGCCATCCGCGAGATCGTCGACTCGGAGATCCCCAGGACCTGAGCCAGCTGGGCCTGGGACAGATCGAGGATGCGTGCGGCGTTGAGGGTTGCGGTCGTTAGGACCCGAGCGCGGTCATCCGCCTGTATGGTGTGTGCATGCGTCGCCATAGGACCTCCGCTAATACCTCATATGCAAGAATATATATTATTTCTTGCGGAGGCAAGTATCCGATTGAGGTTATTATCACCGACCCTCACAACGCCCCTGCTCCCGATGGCCACACCCTCGGCATAGCGCGGGATGGACAGAAAAGCGCGCCAGGTTTGGATTAGCGAGCAATTGCCTTCGGTAGTGGTAGAGTCCGACGATCTTTTCGTCAGGGAGCAGGTCGAAAGGCAGGTAGCGCACGCGACCATCCCAGATCTGGCGGATATAGCCTTGCGGATGCACGGCATGTCCATTGGCACGCAGGATGGTCGCGTACACCGACCCCTGAATGATGTCGGAAGGGTGCACGCGAGGTATCCGGCGCGCTTTGGTGTCGACGATACAGAGTTCACCATTTGCCAGTTAATACACCTGATCGACACGCCTGTGGAGCGGCACGGGTTTGCGGCACCGAATCGGTTTTTCGGACATTAGCAATCTTGCCTGCCGGAGTAGGGCAGGGCGGTTTTCGTGTGCTTCCCACCGGCCCCGCTCACCCTGCTGGCGCTGCCGCCAGTACCAGTAGCCCAGTACTAGCAGGACGATGAAGGCAACGATCAGCTGATCCATCGAACGATCCTGTCGAGCACAAGTTGGAGGCCTCGATGGACGGCGTTACGCCGTAACGCATGTCGCGCGACCCAGGGAGAGACTGTGTAATACAGGCGCACAAGGATCCGACCGGCAGGGGAGGGGAGCAAGCGGCGATCCCGCCAGCCGCGCAATGCCCAGGTCTGCCAGGCGTCAGGGCCATATATGGCCGTGGCAATGAAACAGCGGTTGTCTCCGGCTGCCATTGGCTCCTTGGCGTAGCGTTGCACCTCGACGTGGTGGCGCAGGTGTTCCTGGTCGCCACGACGACGGTCCGGTTCGGTACTGCGGGCCGTGGTCTTCCCGTAGCGCGCATCGAGAACCACTTGGCGCTCACAGCGTCCCAGGGTGGCGAGTTCGGTAGCACTGATGGATTCCTTGCCCATGGTCCAGACCGTTTCCGATTTCCTTATATCGTATCGCTCAGCAACGGCATACGAGATACAACATAATCGACATCGGCCTCGGGTACGCCACGTGCTTCGCAGTGGGTAGCATACGAGCGCACGATGTCTTCGATCATCGCGATGACATTATCGCCGCGTTTTGGCCCCAGGCCGCACAGACGTCCCAGCTCCCGAAGCGCAGCCGGGGTGGGGCGGTTCCCGGCACTGCCGAAGTGCAGGACATGCTCCCGGTTGTCGTTGACGTCCGGCAGGATGTCGAAGGCGGGTGTCAGCCGCCAGCCTCCATCGCGCCATTGCATAGCGAAGTTCTTCAGGTGGTCGTCGGTATTTGCCAGATACGCATTGAGGACGATCTGCCGGAACAATTGTTCGAGATCCGTCTGTGGTCTTGATGAGATGCGTGCGACGACCTCGATGAGGTCCCGGTATCCCAGCTGGTAGTACCCACGGGCATCCAGCAGGGTCTGCAGGGACAGCATGTGCAGACGCCCTCCGGCGGGCGTCACATCGAAACGATCGAGCACGAGCACCTTGCGATCCGCAACATCGACCAGGCGGAAATTGGGTACGGGGATGCCGACCGCTCTCGCCAGATCGAGGCTGGCTGCTTCGAGGCCCACGATATCCAACGTGTCACGGGGCGAAGGGAATTTCGCCAGGCACTGCTGGTCCCCGTCCTGGACCAGGGCCTTTGGCCGCGCGCCGCCCGGTGAACTGCCTGCGGCAAAGAGCAGGCGGATGGCATCGTCGGTCTGCTCTGGATGCGCTTGGTAACGGTCGGCGGCATCGAGCAGTTGGTCGAGAGACAACGCAGACGGTACAGTTTCGCTGTCGGCGGAGGGTGCTTCGGGCGTCCTCGTATAGGCAAGCGCTCCCATTCCATGCCCTTCGAGTCGTACGAGCAAATCGATGTCGCCCTGTTCGGCACGCGCCACCTGGAAGCGTCGTGCCATGACCGCTCGGCCCCAGGCATCGGGCAGGCTGTCGATGAATGCGCCATGCAGGCCGGTGTGTGGATCGGCGGCCGGGCGTTCTGCCGCTTGTAATGGCAGGTGGATGGGGTCGATCGGGCCGATGACAGGATTGGCCAGATACTCGGCGGCATAGCGAAAGGCGCCTGAGCGTGCGCCGTTGGGAGGTGTCGGTTCGGTGACCGCAAGCTGGCCCACAGCATGGGACTCGCCGCTCTCGTCGCGGAGCCAAACATTCAGAAGCATCGCGGCCATCAGGAGACCTCGTCGAACGGCGAGGTGGGGAACAGCATGGCCAGGGCATTGCGATCGCCATATATACCGATGGCGCGTACCCAAATACCAACGCCGACGCCTGGCTCCCCGCGTTCCATCTTGCGGTAGGTCTCCCGGCTCACACGGCAACGGGCAGCCGCGTCCGACTGGCGGTCGCCTCGTTTCTTGCGCGCCATGCGAAGCTGCTGACCCAACCTCTCCAGAGCGCGCTGATCGTCGTCGAACATGCCAAGCATACGATGTATTATGGCATATATACGGCTCTGATGCCTATTATGCTATGTATAATGGTGCTTGTCGGCCGGTTTGCCGAGAGATAGCCTTTTCGACCAAGGGAGACGACGCCCTAAACCTGACTCGATCCAGGTCGGCCGGGATAGAAAACGGTCGATATCCGGCCAATAACGGTCATATTGATGCGATCTGGGCCGCTTTTTGCGGGGGGGCTAGCAAAGATGTCGAGGAAAAATTCATGACCGCGGCTATTGTTGCTCCAAAACGGAATTAATCAGGGATTCCTTAGCGCTGCGCAGCTTTTCTTACTGCGGTGCAGCTTATAACCGATGCCAGCCAAGCCAAGGCCTATCAAGGCGAGGGTGGTAGGCTCGGGGACTGGCGCAGCTGCCCTGGTAACAGTTACTGCGCTATATGTATATGGCTCCTCGACGTTTCGAGTGGAATTCGCCCGGTAACCTGTGCCAGATTACCCGGAAAATCCGCAATGAGGAACCGGAATGGACGGCAACCAGATACTGCTTCTTGGGCTGGGTATAGAG
>JAKRWE010000061.1 GCA_024712425.1 Chromatiales bacterium | reverse complement strand
CAAAGCTTTCTTGGGTACATTTTGTCACGGGCAAAACCTTGTTCGGATCCAGTGTAACCAACTGAATTTTAACGAACTACACGGGTTTTGCCCTTTTTATTTGTGAAATATTCGGGTTAGCAGCACCATGTGCAGCTCCACCGCGCGCGCGAGCATGCTGTGGAACATGTTGTCGCTGGGAAAGCCGATACCGGTAGCAGCCAGCGCACGGGCGGTCGCCGACGGCAGTCGCTCCCGGTTGAGATTAAGGCGTGCCAGTGGCCCGACCAGGTAGGGACCGCCATCGAGCTCGGCGTGCAGCGCGGTCGAGTGTGGCCGGTGGATCTCGCGGAAACGGTCGTCCCATTCGCTGCTGTCGATATCCAGCCCCTGATCGGAAACCAGCCTGCCGGCATAGATGGCGTACTCGTCCGGGTGCCGCAGGGCGACGCTCACGAACGCCTGCCGGTCGTCCAGCAGGTCCAGCGAGGCGCACCATCCGATCAGCGCCTCGGCCTGCGGCAGGGCCGCATCCAGGCGCCCGCGAATGGCATCGACCTCCGCGGTGGAAGGGGCGTGATGGAAGCCGCCCACGCGCACACCGACCGGGTGTACGGAACGCGCCCCGAACAGCGCGATCAGGTCGTTGCCCAGCGTCTGCAGGCCCAACCCGCGCCGCACCTCGTCCGGGTAGTGTTCCGCCATCTCCAGCACATTGTTGAAACCGAGAAAATCCGGCGCCGCCAGCAGGTGGATATGCAGGGCGTGGCTCTGCAGCCATTCACCACAGTACATCACCCGCCGCATGGCCCGCACCCAGGGGCCGGGGTCCACCGCGAACAGGCGCTCGAAGGCCTGCACCGCGGTCATCTGGTAGGCCACCGGGCAGATCCCGCAGATGCGTGCAACCATATCGATCACCTCGTCCGGGGGATGTCCCTCGACGAACTTCTCGAAGAAGCGCGGCGGCTCGAAGATACGCAGTTGCAGCCGGCTGATCCGACCCTGCTCGATATCCAGCTCCAGCGCGCCCTCGCCTTCCACCCGGGCCAGCACCGGCACCTCGATGCGGATGTCACGATGTCCGCTCATTGCCCGTCCCCGAAACGCTCACCCGCCTCCCGGAAGGCGGGGGCCGCGCTGTTGATGAACTGGAAGCGTCGCGCCACGTCGACCGGCAACAGGCCGAACCCTTCGAAACGGCGACCCAGCGATTCGCCATTGACCTGTTCCGCCGGTCCGTAGCAGGCATAGCAATCGCGTCCCATGCGCGGACACAAGGCCCCACAGCCGGCGCGCGTGACCGGCCCCATGCAGGCGGTCTGCCGGGTCACCAGGGTACAGACCCGGCCCAGGCGTTTGCACTCCATGCACAGGGGCCGGCGTTCCTCTCGTGGCGCCACGCCGAACAGCCGGTCACGCAATGCGGCCAGCACCTGACTGGAATTGACCGGGCAGCCCCACAGGGCCAGATCGACCCGCACATGCGCCGAGATCGGGGTGGCGGTATCCAGCGAATCCAGGTACTCGGGCCTGGCGTAGATGGCCGCCTCCCAGGCCCTGGCATCCGCCATGTTGCGCAGCGCCTGCAACCCACCCGAGGTGGCACAAGCACCGATGCTGATCAGGTAATCACTGTTGTCCCGGATGCGCCGGATCCGCGCCAGGTCGTGTTCGGTGTTGATGCTGCCCTCGACCAGTGCGACATCGACATGCGCCGTCTCGTCCATGGGGCCGGCCTCGGCAAAATGCACGATATCCACCAGTTTTGGCAGTTCCAACAGGGTCTCGCCGAGGTTGAGCAGGGCCAGCTGGCAGCCGTCGCAGGAACTGAACTTGTGCACAGCGATCTTCGGTCTGTTCATCTCAGAACCCCTTCCTGAAGAACCACTCGGCGACCCGGTCGTAGCGGAACACGGGGCCGTCCCGGCACACGAACAGCGGCCCCAGCTGGCAGTGACTGCACAGGCCGTTGGCACACTGCATGTTGCGCTCCATGCTGACCCAGATCGCCTCGGCACCGAACCCGCGCTGCATCAGCGCATCCACCGAGAACTTCATCATGATCTCGGGGCCGCACAGCATGGCCGCGGCATTCGCCGAGCTGACCTCGACCCGGTCGAACAACTGCACCACGTTGCCCTTGAACAGACTGCTGTCGCGTTCCGGGTTGTCTGCCGCCAGCGCGACCGTGGTATCCGGCTGCCTTGCCCAGCGCGCATAGCGCTCGCGCCAGATCAGATCGTTGCGGTGCTTGACCCCCTGCATGATGGTCACGTGTCCGAAGCGCTCGCGACGACGGAAGATATAGTTGATCACCGCCACCACCGGTGCGCAGCCCAACCCACCGGTGATGATCACCACGTCCCGGCCCTCCGCCCCGGCCAGCGGCCAACCCTGCCCGAACGGGCCGCGAACGCCCAGGACGTCACCCTCACGCAGCTGCGACAGGCCCCGCGTCACGCGCCCCAGTGCGCGGATGGTGTGATCGAAGAAACAGTCGTCTTCCGGATCCGAGACGATGGAGATGGGCACCTTGCCCACGCCATGCAGGTAGAGCATGTTGAACTGACCCGGTGCGAACACGAAGGGCTGTTCCCCACACTCATCCGAATACTGCAGACGCAGGGTAAAGATATCCTGCCCCTCCTGGATACGCTCCATCACCCGCGCCTGGCGCGGCCTGTGCTCTCCGCCCATCACGCCGCTCCCTCCCCGAGCAGGGCTGCCACCTCGGCGGTCAGGTCGATAGCGGCCGGGCACCAGCTGATACAGCGTCCGCAACCGGTACAACCGGACCGACCGTACTGGTCATGCCAGCCCCCGAGCTTGTGGGTCAGCCATTGGCGGTAGCGCAGGCGAATATCGTCGCGCAGCGCATGTCCATGCAGGTTGCTGTGCTCGAAGCTGAAACAGGAGTCCCACAGGCGCACCTGGTGCGAGCTCGCACCGTCGAGCGACGGACGGGCCTCGTTGGCCGAACAGAAACAGGTGGGGCACACCGCGGTACAGTTGCCGCAGGCCAGGCAACGCTGCGCCACCTCGGCCCAGCGCGCATGGTCCTGGCGCGCGAACAGTTCATCGCGGAGATCACGGCCCGGCAGCGAGCGGGACTGCGAGTCGGCGGCCTGCTGCAATTCATCGCGGACCCGCTGCTGCTGCGCCTCACTGGCCGGCGCCAGTCCCAGGGCATTGATAACGGCCTGCCCCCGGTGAGAATCCGGCCGCAGCAGGAAGCCCTCGTCCAGTTCGGCCATGGCGATATCATGACCCGCCCCCACCCCCGGGCCATCGCCGGTGGAAGCGCAGAAACAGGTCTCCGCTGGAAAGGCGCAATCGAGCGCCACAATGAACAAGGCCCGGCGCCGTGCCTGGAAGGCCGGGTCACCCGCAAAGTGGGCCGCCTGCAGCTGCAGCGCCGCCAGGTCACAGGCGCGCGCGCCGATCACCGCCACCGGCTCGATCTCCGGACCAGCCTGCCGGAAATGCAGGCCCTGCTCATCCCGAACGCCTTCCCAAAGCACCTCTTCGGGGACAAAGGTCAGCGGCTTGAGCGCCTACGGGCCATTGGCCCAGGCGAAACAGCGTGGACTGTCCAACCGTTCGATCCGATAGCTTCCCGGCGCCTGGCGGTCGCGGATGCCACAGGGCAATTGCGCGGCAGTCTCCAGTGTCCCGAAAACGATGGCCTCCTCGCGCACCAGCGGACCGACGCAGCGCCGGCCGGTGGCACGCAGGGCATCGATCAGCCGCTGCAGGGCCTCGCGGGGCAGAAAAGCGGGAACATCTTTGGACACGGGCTCCCCTGGATCACAACCGAAGCGAATTCGTTCTGCGACCAGATTAGACCAATAACGCCCCGAAAGGAAAACCGGATGTGCGAAGCATGAAGTAGGAAGTGAGAAGTGGAAAGTTGTTGTCCTTCATACTTCCTACTTCACCCTTCCCTCTTCAGGTCAGTGCCCGCCGCCCTTGAGCGCGACCACCATACCTTCGATGGTGTCCTTGGCATCACCAAAGATCAGCGACACGTTGTCCTGGTAGAACAGCAGGTTGTCCACCCCGGCGTAACCCGGACGCATGGAGCGCTTGAGGAAGTAGACATGCCGCGCCTTGCCGGCTTCCAGGATGGGCATACCGTAGATCGGGCTGGAGGAATCCGATTTGGCCGCCGGGTTGACCACGTCGTTGGCGCCGACCACCAGCGCCACGTCGGTGGAGGCGAACTCGGGGTTGATCTCGTCCATCTCCAGCACGTGGTCGTAGGGGATATCCGCCTCGGCGAGCAGCACGTTCATGTGTCCGGGCATGCGACCGGCGACCGGATGGATGGCGAACTTGACCTCGACATTGCGCTCCTCCAGCAGCTCCATCATCTCTTTCAGGGCGTGCTGGGCCTGCGCCACGGCCATGCCGTAACCGGGGATGATGATGACGCGGTTGGCATCCTCCATCCAGTAGATCGCATCCTCGACCGAGGCCGAGTTGACGCCCTTGTCCGCGGCCACCGCCCCGGCGCTCTGCTCGCCACCCGAGTCGCTGCCGAAGCCACCGAACACCACGTTCAGAATCGAGCGGTTCATGGCCCGGCACATGATGAAGGAGAGAATGGCGCCGGAGAAACCGACCAGCGCACCCACGATGATCAACAGGTTGTTGTGCAGGGTGAAGCCGGTCGCCGCGGCGGCCCAGCCGGAGTAGCTGTTGAGCATGGAGATGATCACCGGCATGTCCGCACCGCCGATGGGGATGATCAGCGTCAGGCCGATCAGGAAGGCCAGCAGGGTCATCACCACCAGCGATGTCATGGAGCCGGTCATGGCAAAGTGCACCGCCAGGGCCACGGTGAGCACACCGATGACTGCGTTCAGCGCGTGCTGCCCGGCGAAGCGCGCCGGCGCACCCGAGATCAGCCCCTGCAGCTTGCCGAAGGCTACCACCGAGCCGGTGAAGGTGATCGCACCGATCACGATACCGGCCGACAGTTCCCCCATCAGCACCGGATTGAGCGTACCGGCGGCACGGTGGTTGAGGAAGGTGCCGATTGCCACCAGCACCGCGGCCATGCCCACGAAGCTGTGCAGGGCCGCCACCAGCTGCGGCATGGCGGTCATCTGCACCCGTGCGGCCAGCACGCCACCGATCAGGGCACCGGCGACCACGCCCGCGATAATGAATCCATAGGACTGCACCTCCTTGCCGGCCAGAGTGGCAACGATGGCGATCGCCATGCCGATCATGCCCAGGAAATTGCCGCGGCGTGCGGATGACGGATGCGTCAGCCCCTTGAGTGCGAAGATGAACAGTATGGCGGAGACCAGATAGGCCAGCGCCTGTGCGTTTGCTGAGAGTTCCATGCCCACCCCTTACTTCTTTTTCTTCTTGAACATGGCCAGCATCCGGTTGGTCACCAGAAAGCCGCCAAATACGTTGATCGAGGCCAGCAGAACGGCGAAGAAGCCCATGATCTCGGCCGCGCTGCCCGCCTCCTCGGCGCCGGTGACCAGCAGGGCGCCGACGATCACGATACCGGAGATGGCGTTGGTCAATGCCACCAGCGGAGTATGCAGGGCTGGGGTCACCCCCCAGATAACGAAATAACCAATGAAGCAGGCCAGTACGAAGACGTACAGTGCTACCAGTGTGTCAGGCATGATATCTCTCCGTCACTCGTTCGGTTGCGGCTTGAACTGCGCGGCGGCGGTGATCTCGTCCTGGTCGAGATCCTTCAGCACCGGCGCCCCGTCCTCGGCCCTGTCCAGCATGATGCCGAGCAGATTGGCAATGTTATGGGCAAAGAAGGCACTCGCATCGGTGGCCATCATCGACGGGTAATTGGTGTGCCCTACGATCAGCACCCCGTGCTCATTGACCACCTGGTCAGCCCTGGACAGCGGGCAGTTGCCGCCCGAGCCCGCCGCCATGTCGACGATCACCGAGCCCTCGCGCATGCGCTCGACCACCTCGGGCGCAACCAGCTGCGGGGCCGGCCGGCAAGGGATCTGGGCGGTTGTGATGATGATGTGCGCCTTGGCCAGCTCGTCGGCCAGCAGTTGCTGCTGGCGCGCCTTGGCCTCGTCGGACAACTCCCTGGCGTAACCCCCCTCGCCCGAGCCGCTCTCGCCGATATCCAGATCAATGGGCTTGGCGCCCAGGGACTCGATCTGTTCACGGGTCTCCGGGCGGATGTCGTAGGCGAAGACCTCGCCGCCGAGGCGACGCGCCGTGGCGATCGCCTGCAGCCCGGCCACGCCCACGCCCAGCACCACGATGCGCGCCGGCTTGGCCGAGCCTGCCGCGGTCATCATCAACGGCACGAAGCGCTCATAGTGGGCCGCGGCCTCGATCACGGCGCGATAGCCCGCGATGTTGGCCTGCGAGGACAGCACGTCCATGGACTGGGCGCGGGAAATGCGCGGAACGCGCTCCAGCGCCATCACGGTGATGTTGTGCGCGTGCAGCGCAGCGGCCACCTCGTCCTCGCCGCAGGTCTCCATCATGCCGATGAAGATGGCGCCTTCGCGCATGGCCGCGGCATCCTCGGCAGACGGGCGACGCACCTTGGCCACGATATCGCAGCCCAGCGCCGTGGCACGGTCGACCAATTGGGCCCCGGCCTCGACATAGGCCGGGTCATGGTAGTGCGCGCCCTCGCCAGCGCCGGCCTCGACCAGCACCTCCAGGCCCTTGCCGATGAGCTTCTTCGCCACCTCGGGCGTGATGGCAACGCGTGACTCACCATCCAGTGTTTCTTTGGGTACGCCTAGCTTCATAGGATATTTCAGTCGTTCAAGTGCCGTATCAGGGCCGTTTTCATCGTCCCGACCCGTCATTGGCGTGGTTAATAAGCAATTGCGGAAAACCTTCGCATTATCCCTTTATCGAGCGATCCACGTCAAAACCACCCTCCATTTCGGCAGGACGGAAATACGCTGACCACACAATCTAGCAGGCTGTTGAAATTCGCCGCCTGAAGTGGAAGATACCGGTAAGGAAGGAAGAAGGACGAGCAGTACGATGCGTGGCCCGGATATTCAACAAGATGCCCTGTTCAGCACGGTCAGCCCGGAACCCCGGGTGCCGAAGGATCACCCCTTGCGTCCGATACGCACGATGGTCGATACCGCATTGCGGAAACTGGATACGGACTTCAATGCGCTGTACTCGGAGTATGGCCGCGATTCGATCCCTCCGGAGAAACTGCTGCGTGCGCAGTTGCTGATGGCGTTCTACACGATCCGCAGCGAGCGGCAGTTGATGGAGCAGATCGATTACAACCTCTTGTTTCGCTGGTTCGTCGGCTTCTCAATGGATGACCGTGTGTGGGATCACTCGACCTTCACCAAGAACCGCGACCGCCTGCTGGAAGGGGATATCGCCCGCCGCTTCTTTGCGCAGGTTCTGAGCCAAGCAAAACAGGCAGACCTCCTATCCAAAGAACACTTCAGTGTCGATGGAACGATGATTGAGGCCCTGGCCTCGCTCAAGAGCTATCGACCCAAGGATGAAGACGGTCCACCCGGTGGCGGTGGTCGTAACCCCGATGTGGATTTCCATGGGGAGAAGCGCTGCCGGGATACCCATGAGTCGAAGACGGACAAGGATGCCCTGCTGTTCAGGAAGAGCAAAGGCACAGCGGCAAAGCTGGCTTATCTGGGACATTTGCTAATCGAGAACCGGAACGGTCTGGTCGTCGATGCCCAGGTCACCCAGGCGACAGGTACCGCTGAGCGGGAAGCCGCTGTCGATATGGTCGAAGCGCTCGGTGGCGCGCATCGCATGACACTGGGCGCGGA
This sequence comes from Chromatiales bacterium, assembly GCA_024712425.1. Classification (GTDB taxonomy): domain Bacteria; phylum Pseudomonadota; class Gammaproteobacteria; order Chromatiales; family Chromatiaceae; genus MONJU. The sequence continues at coordinate 7,999 of JAKRWE010000061.1, read as the reverse complement.
CAAAAACTACGACACCAAGGGTTGTGTGGACGCACTGCGTTGCACCAACGTGACGCCGCACGTTGCACAGAACACGAGCAACCGTTCATCGGCCATCGATGGACGCACCACCCACCACGCCGGTTATGCAACCAGTCAACGCTTCCGCAAGCGTATCGAGGAATGCTTTGGCTGGGCGAAGACCATCGGTGGGCTGCGCAAGAGCCATTTTGTTGGCCGTGAGAAGCTGGACTTCCGGTTCGTGCTGACCATGACCGCCTACAACCTGGTTCGGATGCGCAATCTGGGGGTGGTGGCATGTTGATCGAGAGTGTGTCGAGGGGTTGGTCTGCCCGGGGTCAGCATTTTCCAGTGCATTGGGCCTCTTGGGTCAACTCAACTCGCAACAATGGCCGTCGATCCCCTCCGTCTGGTGAAAACAGGGCAGAATCGGCACGGTTTTCAACAGCCTGCTAGCAGGAAACAATGGGTTAACCCCTAGTTCTGAACAAAAGCCGCCGCATTCGGTAAAAAGGCCTTTCAAACCAAGAGGACGAAAGGCAAATTGCGTACACCGACCCTGCAAGTTCGCCCGATAGCGCCATCCGAAGATTCCGACTTTCAGCAGTTGATGCAGGCCCATCACTACCTGGGGGCACTGGCTAAGATCGGCCATACACTGCGTTATGTGGCCGAGCGGGACGGGCGCTGGATGGGTTTGCTGAGTTTTTCCGCTCCCGCCCTGAAGTGTGCGGCCCGTGATCAATGGATTGGCTGGGGATATCGTCATCAATATGACCGCCTCAACCTGGTGGCAAACAATTCCCGGTTTCTGATCCTGCCGGGTTGCCATGACCAGAATTTGGCCTCCCAGATTCTGTCGCGGCTACGTCGCCGGATTCAACACGACTGGTCGGCTCACTTTGGTTATCCCCTGCTGATGTTGGAAACCTTTGTCGATCCGGCGCGCTTCCACGGGACGATCTATCGTGCTGCGAATTGGACCTTGGTCGGTTCGACACAAGGCTACCGACGCACACGAGAGGGCTATAGCGAACGTAGTGATTCCTGCAAGTGGGTGTTTATGCTGGCGCTACAACGCAACGCACGGGTCTTGCTCGGCCGTCCTGTACTTGACCAACGTTATCGAACCGGAAGAGCGCGCATGCAATTAACCGCCCAGCAGATGTTGTCTCTGTACGATTTTTTCACCCAGATCGATGATCCACGCCGTCGCCAAGGCCGCAAGCACCCCCTGCCCAGCGTGTTGTCGCTGGCCGCCGCCGCGGTGCTCTGCGGTATGCGCGGTTACAAGGACATTTCGATTTGGGCACAATCCCTCGGTCAAAAGACACGCAGTCGATTCCGCTGCCGAAAACGCGATGGTGTTTACGAAGTCCCCAGTGTCACCGTCATCCGCAATGCGTTGATCGGCGTCGATCCCCAGCAGCTGGACCGGGCACTCAGCGCCTGGAATGCCCAATATGGCCGGATCGACGAGAGCTTGGCCATCGACGGGAAAACCATGTGCAATGCGATAGACGACGATGCCAGACAGGTTCATATCATGAGCGCCATCGGCCATCAAAGTGGCCAGTGCTATGCGCAAAAAAAGTCGGCACCTTGCGCACGCAAGGCCGCGACGAAGAAAAGCAAACCAACGAGATAAAAACGGCCGCCCCCCTGCTGGATGCGATCGACATCACTGGGCGGACGATTACCGCCGATGCCTTGCTCACCCAACGCGAATTGGCCGATTACCTGGTCGATCGCGGCGCAAACTACCATTTCACGGCCAAAGGCAATCAACCGACCTTGCTCGAGGATATCGCCTTCTACTTCAAAAACCACACTTCGACCCCGGCCGATTTTATCCAAACCAACCGGGGGGAACACGGACGGATCGAAACCCGAAAGATCTGGACCACCACGGCACTGAATGACTATCTGAATTTTCCGCAGGTACGCCAGGCCTTCATGATAGAGCGCGAATCCATCGACAAGAAAAGCGGCGAACAAAGCCACGAGTGCATCTACGGCATTACCAGCGTGTCGGCCGAGCAGGCCGATGCCGAGCAAGTGCTTCGCGACAACCGGGGGCACTGGTGCGTAGAAAGCTGCCACTACATCATCGATTGGAACTATGACGAAGACCGTAGCCGCATCCGTACCGGTCATGGCCCGGAAAATATCACCCGGCTACGTCGCTTTGCCATTGGCCTGCTGAAAGCCAAACAAACCACCGAGACCATCCCGGAATGCATGAAATAACTCCTGCTCAACACCCGGGCCGTGTTCGATCTCTTGAAAATGACTCGCAACTCTATGCCTCGCAAACAGAATTTCGCCAGAGCGTGAATTTGCCGTGACCCTGCTGCAGGCCGACCTTGCCCCGGACAGCGGCGCCCTGAACGGGGTCACGCCACTGATGGCCGCGATCCACAAGGGGGACGAAAAAACAGCCGCCGCCCTGCTGCGGGCGGGCGCCGCCCCGAACCGGCTTGACGACCAAGGCAGATATCCGCTGTTCCTGGCCCTGGAGCAGGACGATACCCGCCTGCTGCAGCAACTGCTCGCACATGGTGCCGATCCGAATCTGCATGCGCACGGGCACTGCCCCGCGTTGTGCCGCGCCGTAGCGGAGCATCGGCCAGCCCTGGGGCGCGTATTGATCGATGCCGGCGCAGTCCTGGACGTCCACGACACGGCCGGCAACGGCCTGCTGCACCTCGCCGCACGCAGGGGATCGGCCGAGTGGATACGGCTGCTGCTCGAACGCGGGCTGGACATCGAGGCCAGCGACCCGCGGGGCAACACCCCGCTGATGGTGGCAGCGGCTCAGGGAAAAATGGATGCCGTCGAGCAGCTGCTGGCCGCCGGCGCGGCGATCGACGCACGTAGCCGGCAGGGGAATTCCGCCCTCATGCTGGCGATCCTGCAGGGTCGCGAGAAAACCGCACGAGCGCTGCTCGCCAGAGGGGCGAACACCCGTTTTCGCAATATCAATGGTGACTCCGCGCTCAGCCTGGCCAGGGTGGCCGGCATGGACCGGCTGGCCGCGCGCATGGCGCAATCGGACAGGAACGGGAGATGGCTGGGACTGTTCTGAGCCGACGCGTGGTACCACTTTGCCGCAGGCACACAAAGCAGACACATCAAACAGGGAAATGGCCGAATACAGTACACTGCCCGCATTCCTGTTTTCGCCTGGCAATCCTCTCCCTATGCTAAAGATCGAGTCCGTTCAAGAACCCCCGCGCTTCGCCCTGTTCCAACTCGGCTTCCGCCCCTTCTTCACGGCCGCCGCCCTGTTCGGCGTGATCGCCATCGGCCTGTGGATGGCCGAGTTCGTGTTCGGTGCGGTCATCAACCCCTCACCGTTGCCGCCCACGATCTGGCATGCCCACGAGATGGTCTATGGCTACACCCTGGCGGTGGTTGCCGGTTTTCTGCTAACCGCGGTCGGCAACTGGACCGGCATCCGGAGTTTTTCCGGCTGGCCGCTGGGCCTGCTGGCGCTGCTGTGGCTGATCGCCCGGATCGCCATCTACATACCGGGTATCGGCCTGGAACTGGCCGCCATGGCCGACCTGGCCTTCCTGCTGGGACTGACCATCGGCGTGATCCGCCCGGTGATGGCCGTCGGACAATGGAAACAGATCGGCATCCTGTCCAAACTGCTGTTGCTGACGACCACCAGCGGCCTGTTCTATGCCGGTGCGCTCGGGATGCTGGACAATGGCATGCATTGGGGCCTGTACGGCGGCCTGTACCTGATCCTGTCGCTAGTCTTCATGATGGCGCGCCGGGTCATGCCCTTCTTCATCGAGCGCGGGGTGGAGGAGGATTTTCAGGCCGGCAACCGGCGCTGGCTGGATATCGCCAGTGTGTTTCTGATCTTTGCCTGGGCGGTGCTGGAGGTATTCACGCATTACAGGCAGGCGATCGCCATCCTGGCCCTGGCGCTTTTCGCGATGCACTGCATCCGCCTGTACGACTGGCATACGCTGGGTATTTGGCGCAAGCCGCTGCTGTGGTCGCTGTACCTGGGGTACGGCTCGCTGGTGGCCGGCTTCGGCCTGCGCGCGCTGTCGATCTGGGGCAGTGTGTCCCCCTTCATCGCCCTGCACGCCTTCGCCTATGGCGGCATCGGCATGATGACCCTTGGGATGATGTCACGCGTGGCGCTGGGCCATACCGGGCGCAATGTATTCGATCCGCCGCCCGCGCTGGGCAGTGTCTTCTCACTGTTGGCCATCGGCGCCCTGGTGCGTGTGCTCATGCCGCTGCTGGAGCCCGATTACTACACTTGGTGGATCGGCATGTCGCAACTGGCCTGGATGGGCGCCTTTGGCCGCTTTGCCTTTCTGTATGTCCCCATGCTGATGCAGCCACGGGTGGACGGACGGCCCGGCTGATCATGATCAAGTCAGTCCCTCCGATTCCGGTGTAGTATCCAGCGGATACCAGGAGCATAGCCCGTGATCCAGTCCATCAAAGACAACTTCGGCCGCCGTATCGATTACCTGCGACTGTCGGTTACCGACCGCTGCGACCTGCGTTGCCAGTACTGCATGCCGAAGGACTTCAAGGATTTCGCCGAGCCCGGCGGCTGGCTCAGCTACGAGGAGATCACGCGCGTTATCAGCGCATTTGCAGACCTTGGCCTGAAGCACCTGCGCCTCACCGGCGGCGAACCGCTGGTGCGCCGCGACCTGCCGACGCTGGTCGAACAACTGTCCGCCATCCCCGGGCTGGACGATATCTCGCTATCGAGCAATTGCACCCGCATGGAGAAACTGGCCGAACCCCTCGCCCGCGCCGGCGTGCAGCGTCTCAATGTCAGCCTCGACTCGCTGAGACCGGACCGTTACCGGGAGATCACCGGTGGTGGGAAGCTGGACAAGGTGTTGCGCGGCATCGAGGCCGCGCGTGCGGCCGGCATGGGGCCGATCAAGATCAATACCGTGGCGATGGCCGGCTTCAACGACGACGAGTTCGACGACCTGATCGAATACTGTGCCGCGCATGGCTACACCCTGCGCCTGATCGAGACCATGCCGGTGGGCGATACCGGACGCAAGGCGCTGGGCAGCTACCTCAACCTGGACGGCGTAATCGAACGCCTGAGCACCAGCCATGGACTGCTGCCCGCCACCATGCCCGGCGCCGGGCCGGCACGCTACTACCGCATCCCGGGAACAGAGACCCGCATCGGATTCATCACCCCCATCTCGCAGCACTTCTGCGAGACCTGCAACCGGGTACGCCTCTCCTGCGAAGGGGGCCTGTACACCTGCCTCGGCGACGAGGGCCGTTACGGCCTGCTCGAACCGCTACGTGAAGGCTGCTCGGATGAGGAGCTGCGCGAACACATCCTCGCCGCCATTCGCCTCAAACCGGAAAGGCACGAGTTCAACGAACGCCAGGAGAAGGTTATTCGATTCATGTCGATGACCGGGGGTTGAGTCTCAGCCTCCCGTACGCACCGATGCCGGAAACGGCAGTCTCACCGTGACACCTGCGCCTCCGGCATCAGCCGGGGCCGCGAGAATGGCCCCCCGGTAGCTCTCCACGATCCCGGCAATAATGGAAAGCCCCAGGCCATGACCCTCGACCTGCTCATCGAGACGCCGGCCACGCGCCAGGGGTTCCTGCAGTCGCCCTTCGGGGATGCCCGGTCCGTCATCCCGCACCGTTATAAGCAACCCTCCCTCGTCATGGCACTTCAGCTCGAGGCTGACCTCTTTCGCTGCCCACTTGCAGGCATTGTCCAGCAGGTTGCCGACCAGTTCGAGCATATCCTCCCGGTCGAAGGGCATTTGCCCGCAATCAGACTCGATATCCAATCCGAGTGAAACAGCAGGATAGAGCCGCTGCAGGACAGTGCCCAGGTCAGAAAGATCTTTCTCCGGCAGAAAATACTCGCCACCCATGGCATTGCCGGCGATGCGAGCATGACGGAGCTCACGTTCGATAATGGTTCGGATGCGTGCGCTGGCATCCTGAAGCGACTCCCTGGGCGTGCCCTCCGGCAGCGTTGCGATGTCCTGCTGCAGAAGGTTAAGTGGTGTCTTCAATGCATGAGCCAGATTGCCGAGTGCCTCGCGGGAACGCAGCATGCGTTCATTGACGAGTGAGAGCAGGTGGTTGAGTGCATCCAGCAGCGGCTGCACCTCCTGCGGCACCGCAACATCGATGGCCTGTCTGCCCCCCCTGCGCCAGCTGCTGCAACTGAATCCGGACTTCTCCAAGTGGCGACAGGATTCTGCGAATCGCCAGCCCCTGCGGCGACATGAAAAGCACCACGGCCAGCACGGTCAGTACGAGAAAAGCAATATCCAGACGCTCCATCACCTCTTCGACCGTCTCTATCTCTTCCCCCATCACGATGGTCACCGTGCGACCCTGCTTGCTGTAACCGGCCCGGCGAAGCAGTACCGCCTGCCCCGCCAGCGACTGATCGGTCTCCACGCTGGTACTGCCGGCCGGCAGGCCACTGACCGGCAACTGCTCATCCCACAGGGAGCGGGATCTCAGCACGCTCCCATCGTCCAGGAGAATGACGAAATAGTGACCGGAGCGGGGTTGCTCATATACCCCGGCCGGAGCCGGCTGAAGCAAGCGTGGCTTCCCGTCACTCCAGGTCAACCCGCCCAGCAGCGTCTCCGCATCGTGCGCGAGTCGTCCGCCCACCTGCTGGTAGAGTCCCTGCTGCAACAGCCAGCGCCCGGACAGCCAGGGCATCAGCGAAAGACCCAGGATGCTGAGTACGCCATTACTCCACAGTTGGCGGCGAAGGGAGATCACGCGTCTGTCTCCGGATATGCTGGAAAGAGATAGCCCTGTCCCCGCCGGGTCACTATCCGTTGATCACCGATCTTGCTTCGGAGCCTGCGGATATAGACATCGAGCACATTGCCGCGATGGTCGTCGTTCTCGAATACCCGCTGATAGAGGCGCTCGCGTGGCACCACCCTGCCAGCCGCCAGCATGAGTACCTGCAGAAGACGGAACTCTATCCCTGTCAGTTACTGCGCCTTATTGCCGGGCAGCTCCACCGTGCGGGCATCAGCATCCAGGGTCACACCCGCCACACTGAGCCGTGCAGAGGTATGACCATGATGGCGCCGGATAATGGCCTCGATACGGGCGAGCAACTCCTCCGGCTGGAAAGGCTTCCCGAGATAGTCGTCCGCCCCCGCACGCAGCCCCTCGACGCGATCGGGCCAGTTGTCGCGCGCCGTCAGGATCAGAACCGGAACAGCCATGCCCTGCGCACGCCAGCTGCGCAGTACATCGATACCGCTGCGCCCCGGCAGACCGAGATCCAGCAGCACGATCGCATACGGCTGCTCGGCACCCTTGAATGCGGCATCCACCCCATTTGCGACGTGGTCCACGATATATCCGTGCTCCCTCAGTAGTCGAATCAGGCGGGCGGCCAGCCGGCGATCGTCCTCGACCAGCAATAGCCGCATCAGCCCCGGCCCTCGCCCAGCAGGTCGCCCGTGCGGGCGTCGAATGTCAGCTCCCGGACCTCACCCCCAGAAGATATTCCAGTTCGTAGATGGGTCGTCCGTCCTTCCTTTCCAACTCGGTCTTTATCAGGCGCCCCGAGGACAAGCCTCCCCTTGCCAGGACCTCGGTCAATGAAAGAATGTGTCCCTGCTGGCGCAGTTCCCATATCTCGCCCTGGCCGACGCGCTGCGCTCCAAGCGCTGGCTGACCAGGGCTCACCAGCAGCAAACACAGCACGGAAACCCACCATGGAAGCCGCTCAATCCTCCCAGCGTCCCGTACCCGGAATCCGTACGCCATGCTCATCATAATTACCCCCTTGCGCGCCACTGTGGCACGCATCGCAGCGACTGAAACTGCCAACCTCGGGATTACCCCTTGCGTATTTCGGCCCATCGTGACCACTCATTTCGGTCGAACGTGACCGGCCATTTCGGCGGATCGTGACCGGGGATTTCGTTTTATCGTGACCGATTTCGGGGGCATTTCCGAAATCAGC
>JAKRWE010000060.1 GCA_024712425.1 Chromatiales bacterium | reverse complement strand
TCTTCATGCTGGGAGGTGAGAGCTATCGACTGAAGCACAAACGCGAGAGCTGATTTTTTTGTCGCCCCGGGTGGGTCAATTTTATTGGCCGAAGGGGGGTCAAAATTATTGGCCATTGACACCATCCTCGACCGTGTCGTCGAACAGCATGAGATCATTCGAGGCGATCTCTGCGATCGAGACCTGCAGCAAACGCCGTTCGCCATTGGGTCGCAGCGCCACCAGGGGCGATGCATACTGGTCCGGTGTACTGTGTACATAATGGGAGAGATAACCCGGGAGGTTGCCTGCAAACAGGGGCGGCATATCGAACAGCCGCTCGCCCTTCTGGTACATCACCTCGATCTCGGCCACGTCGAAGATATGCTCGGCCGCACGGTTGAAGCTGCTGATGGTCCCATCCGCCTCGAACTGGATAATGGCATCCGAGGCATTGTGCAGCAGCGACTGCATGCGGGTCTGGGTATTGATGAGCTCATGCCCGGTGGCGGTCAACTGCGCCACCTGCGCGCGCAGTTCCGCTATCTCCTGTTCCGGGTCCTTCTGTTCCGGCTCGGACAGCGCGCCACTTTGCAGATCGTCATCAAATAGACTGACTTCCATGGATTCCACACAGACTGTTGTTGGTCCCACGGTTATCAGCAGGGCGACAAAAAACTTGACCCTGGCCGAAATCGACCTGTTTGAACTGGCCCGGAGCGCAGGGCTCCGTCATCTAAATCCTTAAGTGACTGAAAAGCGGAACGGGTCGCCTGCTCGGAAAAACGCCGTAAATACATCCCTGTAGGCTCTACGACGGCATCCCTGCCGCCGAAGTTTTCCGAACAGGCGACCCGTTCCCCTCAAGTCAGATAACGTAACGCTAGCCCGGAGCCACTGGTGAAATTCACAGCTTGGGAGTAAACTCGCGCGCTGTTTTCCCTTTGGTGATATCGATGAGCAGAGAAGAAAGTTTCGATCGCGAGGATCTGCTGCGCTGTGGCCGTGGCGAGATGTTCGGCCCGGGCAATGCCCAGCTCCCCACCCCCAATATGCTGATGATGGACCGCATCAACCTGATAACGGACGAGGGTGGTACGTTCGGCAAGGGCAAGATCGTCGCGGAGCTCGATATCGATCCGGATCTCTGGTTCTTCGAGTGCCATTTCCCCGGCGACCCGGTCATGCCGGGCTGCCTGGGCCTGGATGCCATGTGGCAGTCGGTGGGATTCTTCCTCGCCTGGCTGGGAAACCCCGGTCACGGACGTGCGCTGAGTGTCGGCGAGGTCAAATTCACCGGCCAGGTGCTGCCGACGGCCAAGAAGGTCACCTACTACATCGATATGAAGCGGATCATCACGCGCAAACTGGTGCTCGGAATCGCTGACGGACGCATGGAAGTGGACGGACGCGAGATCTACAGCGCCAAGGATCTGCGGGTGGGCCTGTTCACCTCCACCGAGGGATTCTGAGCGTTCGTAGCCTGGATGGAGGCCGCAGGCTGGAATCCGGGAACGTCGCCAATCACCACGAAGGACACAAAGAACACAAAGAATTTTTGTTCGAATCGTGGTTCCTCATCTGGACGCGAAAAGACAGCCGCCCGTGCGCCGTCGCTGACACAGCGCCCCCACACAGGATCTTCGTGTTCTTTGTGCCCTTTGTGGTTTCATTATCCGGTTCAGGCGAGATCCTTTGCCAGCGAGTCACGCACATCCTGCGGGATGGGATCCACCGAATAGGTATAGTGCGAGTGGTCGATGCCGGCGCTGATCGCGGCTCCCTTCCTGACCGCCTCGACCATCTCCGGGGCGAGTTCGAACCGCAGGAAATGCACCGAGGACGTCTTTTCCTCGTCTTCGCGTTCCAGGTCCTCGTCGGCAATCGGAGTTACCCGGGCAAAATCCGCCACCTGCATCCAGATGTGTTTCTCTATCCCGAGCAGGCGCGCCAGCTGCTGCCTCCGCTCTTCTTCATCCGAGTACTCCATCATGAAGGTGGCCTTCCAGTTCGAACCGTCTGGAATCAACGGATTGTAGGCATCCAGCTCCTCCTGAATGCCGTTCGCCTCGAAGATCCGTTCGATGCGCAACATCTCCTGGATCTGGTACTGCATGGTCAGCCGGTCCTCGAAGTACAGCGCCGCGTTGGGACCGATCGGCAGGCGACGGGACTTCTTGTGCTGCATCACCCGGGCCCGGTACTCGGGACGGATCTCTGCATATTCCTCCAGGCTATAGAGGTCTTCACGCGAAAGTTTATGGCTCATTTCCAATACTCCTGATACTCAGATCCCATAGGCCTTGCGCAGCAGGCTGATGGGGTGCTCCGGCTCACTGCCGTCACCCAGACCGTTGGCAATCTGGTGACCGGCCATGGCGCAGTCACTGCTGTAATGCTGCGCTTCGGCCTTTTTCACCCGATTCACCACCGGGCGTGCGATCTTCATCGACAGTTCGTGGAACTCGGCCTTGACCGCATAGGTCCCGTCGTGCCCGGAGCAGCGCTCGATGGTCTCGATCTCGGTGCCCGGTACCAGTTCCAGAACCTCGCGCGTCTTGGGACCAATGCGTTGCACACGCTGGTGGCAGGCCGCATGATAGGCGACCTTGCCCAGCTCGTTCATGAAATCGGTGTTCAGCATGCCGTACTTGTGGCGCAACATCAGGTACTCGAAGGGGTCGTACATGGCGTCCCGCACCTTGGCCACCTCCGGATCGTCCGGAAACATCAGTGGCAGTTCCTGTTTGAACATCAGCACGCAGGACGGCACCGGGGCGATAATGTCCCAGCCCTCGTCGACCAGCTTCGCGAGCGCGGGAATATTGACCTCCTTGGCCTCGGCCACCGCCTGCATGTCGCCCAGCTCCAGCTTGGGCATGCCGCAGCAGCGCTCCTTGTCTGCCAGGGTCACGGAGATACCGTTATGGCGCAACACCGCCACCAAGTCCTCGCCACTGCGCGGGTCGTTCCTGTTGCCGTAGCAGGTGGCGAACAGGGCCACCTTGCCGGTAGTCGGTCCCGCGGGTGTCGCGCCCTCGCCGGACTCACGCGTAATACGGCTGCGCAGCGGGCGACTGTGGAATTTCGGCAGCACGGCACCCTTGTGGACCCCGAAGGTGCTCTGCAGTAGGTTGCGGAAGGCACCGTTCTCGTTCAGTGTGTTGACCACGCCGGCAACGATCGGGATGCCGGCAAAGCTGCCGAGCCTGTCGGTACTGGTCAGGGTCCGGTCACGCAGGCTGGCGCCCTCCTTGCGGAAATGCACGGCCTTAGCCTGCAGCATCAGGTGGGGGAAATCGACGTTCCACTCATGCGGCGGCACATAGGGACACTTGGTGAGGAAACACAGGTCACACAGGTAACACTGCTCGACGACCTTATAATAGTCCTCCCTGGCGACACCATCCACTTCCATGGTGTCGGACTCGTCCACCAGGTCGAACAAAGTCGGAAAGGCCTGGCAGAGACTGACGCAACGGCGACAGCCATGACAGATGTCATAGACCCGCTCCAGTTCCTTGAACAGCTTTTCCTCGTCATAGAAATCGGGATTCTTCCAGTCCAGGGGGTGCCGGGTCGGCGCCTCCAGGCTGCCTTCACGTGTACCAGCCATTCGCATCAGCCTCGCAGAAAATTCGTTACAGTGAAAAAAGGGGCCTTGCGGCCCCTTCTTCAGACCACAGGGTCTCAGTCGTCCAGGGCATCCAGGGCCTTCTGGAAACGGTTGGCGTGAGAACGCTCGGCCTTGGCCAGGGTCTCGAACCAGTCCGCGATCTCGTCGAAGCCCTCTTCACGGGCGTCCTTGGCCATACCCGGGTACATGTCGGTGTACTCGTGGGTCTCGCCGGCGATTGCCGCCTTGAGGTTGTCCGAGGTGCTGCCGATCGGCAGGCCGGTAGCCGGATCACCAACCTCTTCCAGGTACTCGAGGTGACCGTGGGCGTGGCCGGTCTCACCTTCGGCGGTGGAACGGAACACGGCTGCGACATCGTTGTAGCCTTCCACGTCGGCCTTGGCGGCGAAGTACAGGTAGCGGCGGTTGGCCTGGGACTCGCCTGCGAAGGCATCCTTCAGGTGCTGTTCGGTCTTGGAACCTTTCAGTGACATTCTTTTCCTCCATTTGCTTTCAATTGAGCCGGTGGATTCCGGCAGCTAGCGGAGAAGAATATAGGCCCGGTGGCGGCCCGAGGGAAATTGTTTCTTACAATTTCAACGATAGAAGATAACTATCAAACGAATCGACTTGGTTATACGGCGTGGGTGCAGCTCAAACGGCAGCGCAGGATGGTCTCACGCAACACATTGATGGCCTCCGGGCGTGGGAAACTCTTGCGCCAGGCCAGCGCCACGGCACGGCTTGGGGTCTGCCCGGCAAAGCGCCGGATCTCGAGCAGGCGCTCGGAGAAGCGCTCGGCGCCGGCAGCGGTGCACGGCAGTACGGTCACACCCAGGCCACTGGCCACCATGTAGCGTATGGTCTCCAGGGAGCCACTCTCGAGGGTCTGGCGCGGGTGGCCTTCACTGCTCTTGCCCAGGCAGTCCGGGCAGATCTCGAGGACCTGGTCGCGGAAACAGTGCCCTGCGCCCAGCAGCAACACGTTCTCCTGGCTCAGTTCATCGATCTCCACGCTGTCTTTCTGGTTGAAGGGGTGGGAGCTCGGCAGCAGCAGGACAAACGGTTCCTCGTAGAGGGACAGGGTCCGGACCCCCGGCTCATCGAACGGCAGGGAGATCAGAATCGCGTCCAGGTCCCCCTGTTTCAGCTTTTCGCTCAATACCGCCGTGTAGTTCTCCTCGATGACCAGCGGCATCCGCGGCGCCACCTCGGCCAATTCGGGGATCAAGTGGGGCAAAAGGTAGGGGCCAATGGTGTAGATCGCGCCCAAGCGCAAGGGTCCGGCCAGTTGATCCTTGCCCTGCTCGGCGACCTGCCGGATGCCGCTGACCTCCTCCAGTACACGCTGGGCCTGGCTGACGATCTGCTCACCGATCGGCGTCACGCTGACATCACCCTTGCGGCGTTCGAACAGCTTGACCCCGAGCTCGTCCTCCAACTTGCGCACAGCGACACTGAGCGTCGGCTGACTCACATGACAGGCCTCGGCGGCGTGCCCAAAATGCCGCTCGCGGGCCACGGCAACGATGTACTTGAGCTCGTTTAGGGTCATAAAGGGCGGAACTTGCTCACAAAATTTGGCCAAAAGCGTATTTTGGCCTGTTGGCTTTGGTCTACTATACCGGGAAATGGGGCCAGGAGAACCTGACGCGGTGTCAGACAGACCACCAGCAAAACCGGCGGATTTCAGCTTGGCGTGGCAACGCAACCTGCGACGTACACCCCTACCCCGCGAAAGTCTTCGAATCCTGCAGATCACCGATACGCACCTGTATTCGCAGGCCGATGGACGCCTGCTCGGCGTCAATACGCTCGACAGTTTTCATGCGGTGATCGACACCTTTCTGGACACCGGCTGGGAACCCGACCTGATCCTCGCCACCGGCGACCTGGTCCACGACGCCAGCCCCGAAGGCTACCGCGACCTGGCCAAACTGCTCGATCGATTCGGCAAGCCCGTCTTCTGCCTGCCCGGCAACCACGACAAGCCCCAGGTCATGCGGGAGCACCTGCAAGGCAAGCATGTCTCCTGCCCACGGGTGATCGATAAAAAGGGCTGGCGCCTGGTTCTGCTCGACTCGGTGATCGAGGGCGAGGTCGGCGGACGCCTGAACGCCGGGGAACTGGAGCTGTTGGAGGATGCACTGAACGGGAATGCCCGGCATGTGCTTCTCAGTCTGCATCACCAGCCGGTTCCCATCGGCAGCGCCTGGCTCGACGAAATGGGCCTGGAAAATGCCGACGAACTGGCATCGGTGATGGGACGCCACCCGGAGATCAAGGGCGTGCTATGGGGCCATGTCCATCAACAGTTCGATGACCAGCGCAATGGGGTGCGACTGATGGCAAGCCCATCCACCTGCGTGCAGTTTGCGCCCCATTCCGACGAATTCAGCGTCGGCCAGCAGCAACCGGGGTTCCGCCTGTTGGCACTGATGCCGGACGGACAGATCCTGTCAGAGGTCATGCGTACCGACCGGATCCCGCAGGGACTGGAGATCGCCTCTGGCGGTTACGAGTAGTCCGGCTACCATGAGCCCGTGGGCTTTCCATGATCAGGGGTGTGGCCGGGGCCTCATGGAGGTTAATGCCAGACGATCCTGGCCGGCTGTCCGGCCCGCACGCTGAGATCGGCCGGACGTTCCACGACCACGGTCACCGGATACAGTAACTGTCCCTGCACGTTCCTGTGCGCCTCCCGCCCGATCAGCACACTGTCGGCCACGAGGTCACGCCCCCCCAGCTTTACATGGACCTTCCCTGCGCCGGCAAGCCCGTCCAGGGTCGGCCCATCGGCCTGAGCACTGATATGCAGCCGATGGTCAGCGGCCAGAACGACCAGTTCCGGCACACGCAGCGCGCTGGTGACCGCCTGTCCCGGGAAGGCATTGAGATCCACCACCAGACCATCGAACGGCGCCTTTATCCGACTGAATGCCAGCGCCTGCCGGGCCTGCGCCAGTTGCGACCGGGCCTGTGCCTCCTCACTCTGCGCCTTGCGCAAGCCGATCCTGGCCACCGTGAAATCATGTTCCGAAAGCACGGTCCGGTCGTACAACTCCTGAGCGCGCTCGAATTCCCGGCGGGCCTCATCCAGCAGTATCCCGGCGTATTTGGCGCGCGCATTCGCGGCCTCCAGGCGCGCGCGGAAGGCACGCTGATCGAGAGCGATCAGCAGCTCACCCGCCTTCACCCGCTCCCCGACCCGCACATTCACTTTCCGCACGATCCCGGGCACCAGGGTTCCCATGGCAAGCCGCTGCGCCCAACCCACCGTAGCCGCCAGCTCGGCGGACAGAGCGAATGAACACAGGAAGGCCCCGACCAGGCCCAGGGTCCAGTATGCAAAACGCCTGTTCATTGCTCACTCTCCAGCAGTTGCCCGCTCAACGCCTTGAGACGGGCCTCGTTCATCGCCCAGTCGAACAGTAAACGGCTCTGTTTCAGGCGCAGTTCGGATATCCGGGTCATGGCGTCTCCCAGGTCGGTCTTTACTTCGAGTTCGTATAGGGCACGGCTGCGATCCAGGTAGAGATCGCGGTAATCTCCCTCCACCTCGACCGCTTTCAGATCGCTGCGCAGGCGCTCGCGGTCCAGCCAGGCCTGCAGGGCCTCCTGGCGCAGTTGCACACGTGTCTCCAGCAGTTGGGCCCTGATCGACGTGACATCGGCCTGGGCCTGCATGATCGCCGCGTCCCTTCTGCCGCCGCTGTACAAGGGGATCTCAAGCAACAGGCCGCCACCCAGCGGATGGCTGGAGGACGTGGTGCGGTTGTACACCGCTGCATCCAGTCCTGCGCTCAGGACCGGTGACTCGCTGCTGCGCGCCGCGGCAAGCCGCGCAGTGGCCGCATCCAGCCGCGCACGCAGCGCCCTCAGGCGGGGATTACGGTTTTTCACCTGTTCCCAATAGTGCTCGAAGTCCCCTTCGGTCCGCTCCGGCAACACGATATCGGGAGGGACCAGTTCCGAGACCAACTGCCCCGGACGTCCCATCGCGATGGCCAGCCTGGAGCGGCTCAGCCGCTGCTGCTGTTCGCTGACCTTCTGACGTCGGCGCACCTCCTGGTAGGCCGTTTCGATCTCAAGCAGGTCCACATCGGACAGCTGCCCGAGCTCATTGCGGTCGCGCGCCTTGTCGAATTGGACGAACGCAACGGACATCGCCTCGTTGTCGCGGGCAAACGCGAGATCGGACAGCACCACGTCGAAGAAGGCCCGCATGACATTCAGGATCCGCTGCTGGCGCGCCTCCAGCAGTTCCAGTTCACTCGCCGCCAGGCCCTTGTCCGCAGCGGAAACCAGCGCATCCGTATAGCCAAAATCATACAGACGCTTCCTCGCCGACAAGTGCAGTCGACTGTCATTGCGCGAATCGTCGGCCGACTTGGGCGCCGGCTCGATGGCCCACAAGCGCCCCTTGAGCAGGAGCTGTGTATCATCGAAAGCGGTGGCCGATACCGAATCCGCTCGTGCCGCTTCCCTGCCCGCGACAGCATGGGCCAGTACCGGCACATCCGGGCTGGCCAGCCGCAGTGCATCGGCCAGGGTCAGCGGCTCCGGCAAGGGCGCGGACGCTGCATCATCCGCCCGCGCCGTGAGACCCGTCAGCAGAAGCAGGCCACAGGCGACAAGGGCACGCGATCGCATCAATGCCCGCCCTTTTTCATGCGGCGCTTGTAGCGGGTAAAGGATTCCTTGAGATAAGCCTTCTCAACGACGTAGCGTCCGAGCAGCATGAACTCCTCCTTGTCACGCGTGGCCCCGGTATAGCGCGCCCGCCTGATGTAATTTCCCTTGGCATCGAAGAACGCAAACACCGGTGTGGCCCGCACCCGATACTGCTTGAAGGCAAAGTCCTTCATGGTGGTCTGCCGCCCTTTGAAGTCCACCATCTCCACATCACCCTCGATGTCGATCGGCAGAATGATGAAGTGCTTGCGGAAGAAATCCTGCACATCCGGCTGGTTGAGTATGGTTCGCTTCATCCGATGGCAGAACGGGCATTCATCCAGTTCGAACATGAGCAGGATCCCCTGCTTGCCCTGCTCACGCACGTTCTGCAGTTCCTCCGGCATATCCCAGAAGGTGTCATTGAAGAAATACTCCCCCGGGTCCCTGGGCTGCACCGCCTGGGCAGCAGACCCAAAGGCAATGACAAGCATAATCGACAACGGAATGAGCCTATTCATATAGATCATCTCGAGGCCTGTCGTTTCTCGAATCTTTCGATAAAACCGCGCAGGGCATCTGCGGTCAATGGCCCGACCTGGCGCGCAACCACCTCGCCCCGCGGCGACACGAGATAGGATGTCGGCAGCCCCGTGATCGGCCCCAGGCGCTGGTCCTTACGGGGGCGCGGCCCCGCAAGCAGTATGGGATAGGACAGGAACTGCTCATCGACAAAGGCCTTCAGCCGCTCCCGGCGAATCGACTCCATGTTCACCCCCAGCACCACGGCCTTGCCGTCCGACTGGCTGTGGAAGACCTCCAGCTCCGGCAGCTCCTCCCGGCATGGAGGGCACCAGGTCGCCCAGTAGTTGACCAGCACCCACTTGCCCCGGTAATCGGAAAGCCTGTGTTGCTGGCCGTCCAGACCGGGAAGTGAGAAACCCCCCCCGGCAGCACTGGCCGCCTGTATAACCAGTAAAAGAAAGGCGGCCGGGAAAAGGCATCGTAAGGACATTGGCATGGTTCCGGTGGAATTTGTACAGATTGACAGCATAAACCGAAAAATATTCCCCTGAACATGGCGGGATGACGTGGCTTTGTGAAATCGTCGATATCACAAAGCAAAATTAAAGTATCTCCCCTATACTGCCGAAAACAATAACTATTCCAACGAGTCAGGTTAATCAGGATCATGTCGACCGCTCCCGGCGAGCTCACCACTCCGTTTCCCCTGGACGTTCCGGAGCCGGCCGTGGCACGCCACCCGGACACCGTCACCACACCGCGGCAACTGCGCAAATGGCTGGCGGACCTGCCTCTGGCCAATACCACCCGGCTGGTAGAGCAACTCTCCCGCCAGCTCTCGCTGCTGGTGCGGGACCCCCGGCCAGACACCAAGTTCGGCGTACTGTTGCGCAACTACCACGACATCGTCGGCTCGCTTCAGCAACAGGCGATAAGCGCGCGCAAACAATCCCCCCGAAACCCGCTCGAGCGCACAGATCACGCTGCTGACCTCCCTGCCGGGCCTGTTCCGGGAGCTGGCCAATGGTCATATCCGCTGCGTCGCCCTGGCCCTGGAGGCGAACAAGCCCCCCGGCGGTCGAGGACATCTTCATTGCCCAATTGCTGATCAGACGGGCCATCCACTGGGAACTGCTGGAATACCGCATGTTCAGGCCCACAGCGTGGCGCCAGGTCGTTCAACTCTACAATGTGGCCACGCTGTATCGCCTGGATGGCACACGGGTCGAGAGCGTGCTGCGCTTGGAAGGCGATCCATCCAACACACACGAACTGTTCTTCAGCACTCTTGCATTGCTGCTGGCCGACCCCTACCGACTGCCAAGTCATTGTCTTCGAGAACTGGAACCCGGCTGCCCCGGTATGCGACGAAGCTCGAAATAACCCCCGGCAGGCATTCGGAGCAACAAGTACCCATGGATCTGCCCGGCCAGGTATCGCCACTGCACTACGCACGCCAGCCGGACCCCAGCCTGCCTGCCCATTACATCTCGCTCGACCAACTGCTCGCCGAACTGCACCCGGGAAGGCTGGACGAGGTCGGCTGCGACCTCGACGCCTGGCTGGAACAGAGCCTGGGCACCCTGGCAAAGGGACGAAGCGAGCGCCGCCATCCCCGCCGCGCGCGCAATGCCGACTATCACTTCGTCATGGGCCTGGAGGCCGTGCACGAGCGCCTGCGCTCCCTGCAACTCGGCGCGTCCGGCGCCTCGCCGGCAACCAATGCCTACCCACCCCCCTGTACGGGATCCCCTGTATCCAGAGCGACGTATCCTCTTCCGGATCCGGTTTCCTCCTCCCCGGCAATCAACGCTACCCCGACCCCGGCGAATGGGCCCTGTTCGAGCTGGACAACCCAACCGGGAAGGCGGCTGTCAGCGGCTTTGCCGGCCAGATCAAACGCTGTATGCGGGACGAGGACGGTTATCTCCGTATCGGGGTCGAGCGCCTGCTGGGCAACGTCATACCGGTCAACGTCGGCTCGATGCGGACACCCGCCCTGTTCAACGCCGATCCGTCGAAGAACCGCTACCACCTGATTGCACCGCACGGCTACTTTGAGGCGGAAAAACCGGACACCCTGTTCGGCAGCAACAAGGATTACCAGGTTCGCCATGAAAAGCTGCTCTCCCGGGAAGGACGTACCGAGATCATCCTGCTGTCCCTGTTGGGGTAAAACGGACCGCTCCCGCGCATCGTGCAGTGATAAAATGTCGGCCCGTTCACGATCCCAGGGCCATCATGTCAGTCACGATCTACCACAATCCCCGCTGCAGCAAATCCCGCCAGACCCTGCAACTCCTGCAGGCGCACGACGTCGAACCGGCTGTCGTCGAATACCTCAAGACGCCACCGGATGCGGATGAGTTGCGTAACATATTGAATATGCTGGGCATGTCACCCCGCGACCTGATGCGCAAAAAGGAAGCGGAATACAAGGACGCCGGTGCCGGCGACCCGGACCTGAGCGATGAGCAGCTGATCGCCCTGATGATCGCACACCCGAAACTGATCGAACGCCCGATCGTGATCAGAGACGGCAAGGCCGCTATCGGACGCCCTCCGGAGCAGGTGCTGGATATCCTCTGATGAGCCATATACTGATCCTCTATTACAGCCGGTACGGCGCTACCTCCGAAATGGCCCGCCAGATCGCACGCGGCGTGGAAGGCGGCGGACTGGAAGCGCGCCTGCGCACCGTAGCCCCCGTATCCGCCAACCACGAGGCCACCGCGCCACCGGTCCCGGAAGAGGGCGCGCCCTACGTCACTGAGGAGGATGTGCGGGACTGCGCCGGCCTGGCGCTGGGCAGCCCCACCCGCTTCGGCAACATGGCCGCCCCCATGAAGTACTTCATCGACAGCACCAGCTCGCTGTGGCTGTCCGGCGCCCTGCGCGACAAGCCGGGTGCCGTGTTCACCTCCACCAGCAGCATGCACGGCGGCCAGGAGAGCACCCTGCTTTCGATGATGCTGCCGTTGATGCATCACGGCATGCTCATTACCGGACTGCCCTACTCGGAACCCGACCTGATGAGTACCCGTGAAGGCGGAACCCCGTACGGCCCCTCGCACCTGGCCGGCACGGACAGCGACCTGCCGCTAAGCGAGGCGGAGCAACGGCTGTGCCAGGCACTGGGCAGGCGCCTGGCCACGCTCGCCACGGCACTCGGCGGCCGCAAATGAAGACCCGCCTGGCGCGTGCCGTATCGCTCGGCAGTTACCTGGGACTGATCGGGCTGACCATGCTGTGGGCCATCCGGCTCGGCGGACTGCCACGCAACCAGATTTCCATGACACTTCTGCTCCTG
Organism: Chromatiales bacterium; assembly: GCA_024712425.1. GTDB lineage: Bacteria > Pseudomonadota > Gammaproteobacteria > Chromatiales > Chromatiaceae > MONJU. The sequence continues at coordinate 4,191 of JAKRWE010000060.1, read as the reverse complement.
GTGTTGCCCCTGCTGATTCCCCTGCGTGACATCCTGCATGCCAGGCACAAGGCCCTGGTATGGGGCATGCTCGTTGCCCTCATCCCCCTGCTGCACGGCGGGGTGACCCTGTGGGCGGAGCAATGGCCCAAGGCCGGCTGGGCTGGACTGGAACTGCTGCTGGCCATCCTGTACATCGTGCTGGGCAGCTTCTTCATCCGCTGGCGGGCCAATGCCAGCCAATGAGCTGCCAGCTGCCGTTGGGGCTGGAACTGCACAGCCCGACCCGCCTCGATGACTACCTGGCCGGAGACAACCGGCAGGTGTTACGCCTGCTGCAACAGCAGCTGACACCCGCTGGCGAAGCCCAGCTCTACATCACCGGCACAGCCGGCTCCGGGCGCACCCACCTGCTGCTCGGGCAATGCAACCGGGCGCGCGAGCAGGGCTGGCACCCGGCCTACCTGCCTTGCGCTGAAATGACCGGCCTGTCCCCGGCGATGCTCGAAGGACTGGAACAATACCCGTTGATCGCGATGGACGACGTGGACCGGCTGGCCGGCGACATGGCATGGGAGACCGCGCTGTTCGGCCTGTTCAACCGGGCACGCGACCACGGCTGCCGCTTGCTGTTCAGCGCCGCAAGCGCGGCACCACAGGCCGGTTTCCAACTACCCGATCTGCGCAGCCGCCTTGCCTGGGGGATCACCTACCGACTCCGCCCCCTGGACGACACCCAGCTGCAACAGCTGTTGATCCGGCTGGCGGCACGCCGCGGCCTCGAGATCCCGAAAGAAGTGGCACGTTACCTGGTGGAACGCCATTCCCGTGATATCGGAAGGCTGACCCGGCTCATCGAACGGCTGGATCGGGATTCCCTGGCCGAGCAACGGCGCCTGACCATTCCCTTCGTGAGATCACGCCTGAACACCCCGGGCTGACAGGCGCTCAGGGCATATCAGAACCCCGTCATCCGAGTTCGTAACTTACTGAAAAGTGGGGCGGGTTAGTTCTACTTTGTCATATTCCCCTGAAGATGGCGGGGTGGCGTGGCTTTATGTGCCCGTCGGCCGCAGGGGTGCGGCCGTCGAGCCTCCGCCGTACATGGATGTACCAGTGTCGCGAAAGGCAGGATGCCGAAAGCGACCGGGGATGGATTCACGGCGTGGCACATGGAGCCACGCCACCCCACCCTGTATCTGAAATCGTCAATTTGACAAAGTAGAATTAGACAACGTTACCCTGCTCTGCATATGCTGATGCCGAAAGGCGCTACCTGGACTGGCTGTACAACTCGCTCGCCCGGTAGGTCTCGAGCAGGTGGCGCAGCAACACCATGGCCACAGCCGCCACCGGCAGTGCCAGCAGGATACCGAAGAAACCGTACAGCTGCCCGCCAGCCATGACCGCGAAGATGACCGCCACCGGGTGCAGGCCGATCCGTTCACCCACCAGGCGCGGGGTGAGCAGACTCCCCTCCAGCAGCTGTCCAAGCACGAATACAGCGATCACCCAGTGCAACTCCCCCGGCCCCTGGAACTGCAACACCGACGCCACGCCGGCCACCAGGATACCCACGATCAATCCAAGATAGGGTACGAAGCTGACCAGCCCGGCGAACATCCCGATCAACAGCGCAAAATCCAGACCGATCAGCCACAGCCCCGTGGTATAGATCACACCCAGCAGAAACATCACCAGTAACTGGCCCCTGAGGAAGGCGCCCAGGACTTCGTCGGATTCCCGCGCGAGGCGTCCCCACAGGGCTGCCGAACGGCGTGGCAGCAGGGCATGCACCGCGGCCACCAGATCGTCCCAGTCGCGCAACAGGTAGAAGGTCAGCACGGGAATCAGCAGGACGTTGGTGAACCAGCCCAACAGCACCAGGCCGGAGGAACTGACCGAGCCCCACAGGCCCGCCAGCAGACTGCCCGCATTCTGCCAGCGCCGCGCCAGCGCGGCCCCCAGCGCCTGCAGGTCGACGCCACCCTCCCCTTCTGTCATCAGTCCCGGCAGGTAGGGCGAGGAATGAACCCTGAGCCAGTCCAGGTACTGCGGCAACTTTTGTCCCAGGTGAATGAACTGACTCTCCAGACGTGGCAGCAGGATAAGCAGCACCAGCAACAGCGTGCCCAGGGTCACGCAAAATACTAGCGTGACCGCCAGTGTACGCGGCAACCTCCAGGTCTCGAGCCGGTCCACCAGCGGGTCGCCCAGGTAGGCCAGCAGCATGGCCACGATGAAAGGGGTCAGGATGGGTGACAGCAGGCACAGGACCCAGCCAGCCAGCGCCAGCCACAGCAGCGGCCACAGGGAACTGGTCTCAGGCATGCCGGCCCCTGTCTGCGGCACGCCGGCCCCATTTGCGCACATAAACGGCCCCGCTGAGGAACACCGTCAGCACCACCGCCCACATGAAGGCCTGCAACAGCCAGGACGGGACCGGTGTGATACCGAGATGAACCACCCCCAGCGCCGCCAGGAGGATCTGCAGAAAGGTGTTCAGCTTGCTCACCAGACTGGGTTCCGGGTTGACCTTCTCGATACAGGAGTTATAGGCGATCCCACCACCGACGATCACCACATCGCGCGCCAGTATCAGGGCCACCAGCCAGCCGGGAAACACCGCCAGCCACCAAAGGGCCACAAAGGTCGATACCAGCAGAAACTTGTCGGCCAGGGCATCGAGAATACCCCCCAGCCGACTGGTCCAGCCGAAGCGCTTGGCCAGGAAGCCATCCACGTCATCCGATATACCGGCAACCAGAAACAGCCCTATCGCCAACTCGTAACGATGCGCCAGCAAGGCCCACACCACCGGCCCTACCAGGAGGATGCGCAGGACGGTTATCAGGTTGGGGATATGGCGCATCCAGCTCATGGGCTATTCATCTGCCCCCGTGTCCAGCAGTGCAAAATATCTGTCCCCCGCAAAGGGCCCCCGCCCATCCCCTTCCATCGACTCCGATGCACCCCGGCCCGGCAGTTGGCGCAGACCCGGCTGCGCCGCCAGTTGCTGCACCAGGGTATCCGGGTCGCGTGCACTCCGGATGCCGATCAGCACCCTGTCGCGGTCGGCCTCGAGCACATCGATCGCACCCAGGTCGGGGGCCGCCCCGAGCAGGCTCTGCAACACACTGTAATCCGCCAGTGTATGGACCCCCTCCACGCTGATCCGGAGCAGATCACCGGCCACCAAAGCGGGTGAGGCCAGTCTGACCGCCAGGCGCTCCTGCGTTGCGTCCACACCGGAAGCGAGGGCCTGGAGCCGGTTTTCACCCTGGGTGTTGAATTTCTCCTGATGACCGGCATACCACAGCGTCCAGTCCGCCAGCCAGTGGCCGTCCGCCTGCTGACGCAAGCGGCCGGTCACCACCGCATCGTGCGGGTAACGGCTGGAGGCCTCGCGTATGGCCGCCTCGTAGTCGGCCCAGACATCCGCAGCCGTGATGACCGACTGGTCCTGCAGGTCCAGCAGCGGCAGTTGCAATGGCATGCCCCGGGCGCGGGCGCGCGCCTGCAGCGCCTCCCTCGCCTGCACATCCTCGGCGGCATTGAGCAGGGAACGGTTGGCGCCCACCTCCCTCGCCACCCACAACAGGACACGCGGTCGCGTGCCGGTCCATACCGGCAGCCCGTACTGGGCCATCAGGCGCTGCAGGGCGGCCGGATCGAAACGCGCCTCCAGGTAGCGGGTCGGCGGCGCCACCTCGTCCGCCGGTGCCGGCACGCTGCGATAACGGAATTGCTGCGCCAGCGCAGGCGCCTCCTGCAACAGCTTGCGTGCCGCCTCGCCGGACGCGATATCGGAGCGGCCGCTGACCCGCACCATCACCTGCGCCAGTATCCGGGACAGCGCCTCGTTGCGAGCCTCGACGCTCTCGTCCGGCACCGCGACCTCCCCGCTATAGAGATCGGCCTGTTGGGCGGACACCCCGCCCACGAGCAGGCAGAGCAGTAACATAATCAGTCGGCAGATCGTCGTTTTCATGACATCAAGTTTATCAGCCCCCGGGACCCTGTCATCCCGGATCGCCCCAGAGTAATCTCATCTAAGTTTGCAACTCACTGAAAAGTGGGGCGGGTTAGCTCGGATATTTCATCCGCTTCTCGCTTTTCCGGGCGGTCAGTGGATGGAAGATGTGGTGCCTCGAACGGGACGTGGAAAGGCTCGTGAAGGGCTATTTTCTAGGCTGCAGGCACACCTTTCCC
>JAKRWE010000005.1 GCA_024712425.1 Chromatiales bacterium | reverse complement strand
ATCTTCATGCTGGGAGGTGAGAGCTATCGACTGAAGCACAAACGCGAGAGCTGATTTTTTGTCGCCCCGGGTGGGTCAATTTTATTGGCCGAAGGGGGGTCAAAATTATTGGCCATTGACAGGCGATAACCGTGGCCACGCTGGCCTTCGTCAACCTGGCCAATCTCACCATCATCTCATCCTTTGCCAGCGCGACCTTCCTGCTGATCTTTGCCGCCATCAACCTCTCTGCCTGGCGCTTGCGGCGGCAGCTTCAGGGAAATGCCGGCTTGTCGCTGATCGGCCTGCTGCTCTCACTCGCCTCCCTGATCACACTACTCACCTACCTGTGGCAATCGTCGCGCGAAAGCCTGTACTGGATCGGTATCACCTACCTCGTGGTCGTAGTCGCCGAATTTCTGTTCAGCGAGCGACGGATGATCTTCAGGCCGCAGGACTGAAGCGTACCGAGTGCAGCCGTGTGCGTCATGCCCCCCCGCATGGCATTCAATCGCACCAGTATCCTGTCTATCTCCTGCAGGTTGTCTTCGCATTCCGCCTGGTATCGTTCCCTGCGCTCTCTCAATGCATCGATCTGCCTGTCGATCTGCTCGACCGGAATGCGGCCGCTGCTCGCATATTCCGCTTCCTTGTCGATCATCCATTCTGCTATGTCTTTCATAAACTGATGCATCGCCAGCCTCCAAGTCAAACAAACGGGTAACAGGATAACAGCCCGAACGACTGTCTTTCTGGCCCTGCCATCAGGAGAAGCCCAAGGCCCGCCCGCCCTGATACAGGAGCAGACTCGCCAACCAGGCCGTTCCCAGGCCCAAGGCCAGACCCAGCAGGGTGATCCGCCAACTGCGCGACTCGGCGCGAATCGCTGCCACGGTCGCCACGCAAGGGGTGTACAGGAGCACGAAGAGCATGAAGCTCAGCCCCTCCAATGGCGTGACCTGGGCCGCAATCCGGGCGCCCAAATCGGCACCGCCATAGATCACCGCCAGAGCGCCAATAACGATCTCCTTGGCGATGACACCAAACAGCAGGGCAATCGTCTCACGCCAGTCTATCCCCAAGGGTGCGAACAGGGGCGAGGCCGCCCGCCGCAGTATCCCGGCCCAGGTCCCCGCACTGGCTGGGGCCTGGTCCGCGGGCATATGGGTCAGTAACCAGACCACCACCCCGCCCACGATCAGGGTGGCGGCACGGTAGAGGAAGTCCTTCATCTCCTGCCAGCTTCGCATGAGCACACTGTGCAGGGTCGGCAGACGGTAGGGCGGGATCTCCATGATGAAGGGCTCGGGCTGCCCCGCGATGCGGAACAGCCGCAACAGCAGGCCCATGCCGATCACTGCACAGAAACTGGCGAGATAGAGGGCCAGAAGCACCCAGGGCGCGCTGGCGGGGGTGAACAGGACCCCCACCAGGAAGACGAACACCTGCAGCCTTGCACTGCACAGGGTGAAGGGGATCAGCAGCATACTGACCACCCGGTTGTAGCGACTGGAGAGAATACGGGTTTCCATCACGGCCGGCACGTTGCAGCCATAACCGAGCAACAGGTTTATGAAGGCCTTTCCATCCAGTCCCAGGCGATGCATCAGGCGGTCCATGAGGAAGGCGGCGCGGGCCATGTAACCGCTATCCTCGATCAGGGACATGAATACGAAGAAGAGCACGATCAGGGGAAAGAAAGAGACCACCACCCCCGCGCCCCGCCACAGGCCATCGAACAGCAGGCTCGTCAGCCAGCCCGGCAGCATGCTCATTACCGGCGCAGCGCGCAACCATGCGCCCCCGTGTGTTAGTCCAAAGCAGTAATGTCCCCTTTGTCCAATTCTAAAATGTCCCCTTTTGATTTCGGGAGGGGTGGTGACAGAGGAGACCATTGCGATGACACAGAAGACGGTGGACCGGCTGGGGGTGGTTCAGCAGGTTGTCGACCGGCAGTTGCGGCAGAAAGAGGCGGCACGGCAGTTGGACTTGAGCGTGCGGCAGATCAAGCGCCTGGTGGTCCGATACCGGGCCGAGGGAGCGGCTGGACTGGTTTCCCGCCACCGGGGCAGGCGCCCCAACAACCAGATCGCCGATGCGCTCCGGCAGGAGATCCTCGACCAAGCATCCACGCCACCGTCGAGAAGGCCAAGACCATCCAACTCAACCGCAGGACCCACAGGCCTGCACCGGACCATCCCTGGAGATGAGGCGCCCCCTCGTCCCCTCATGACCCCGGACTCACCAAGGGGACATTTCAGCTTGGGAGAAAAGGGGACATTTTAGAATTGGGTTGACACAGGGCATGGACGCGTTGACGCAACAACGTCAGTTGGTCATGCACGACATAGCGGGCATCGCGGGGGTCGGGGAGCCTCGCATTGACCGCCTCGAGCAACCCCAGCCGTCGATCGACTTGCCGGAGCAACAACAGGCCACCATCGCTGGTGATATCCCCGCCTGAAAATCGGGCCTCGATCCGGTGGCGTTTCAGCGGTGGAAAATCAAAGCTTTCTTGGGTACATTTTGTCACGGGCAAAACCTTGTTCGGATCCAGTGTAACCAACTGAATTTTAACGAACTACACGGGTTTTGCCCTTTTTATTTGTGAAATATTCGGGCTAAGCTGCCTTGTCCTAGCGGTAACGGCCCGGGTGATATCCGGATCAGACCGGGCAGACCCCGTCACTCGACGGACGCAGCAGCAATACCGAACAGGGCGCGCGTTCTGTCACCTTCTGCGCGCAGGAACCCACCAGGACACTCTCGGCCCAGCCCTTGTCGCAATGCGGCATGACGATCAGGTCTGTGTCGTGTGATTTTGCCGTTTCACGATCCGCTTCCAGTGCGTGCCCTGGGCCACGGTCTGAACGACCTCCCGCTTGAAATGGCTGCTGGCAAACTCGGCCAGACGCTTTTTCATTTCGCGCCGGGCCTTCTGCTCTGCATCGGCCGGAAAATAGCTGGCCACGATCGCCATGCCGAAACCGGGCATGGAGGTCATCAGCTCCACCTGTGAACCAAAGGTGTCGGCAATCCGCTCCACATCCGCCACGAAACCCGCGGCAAAATCGGCATGGGCCAGGTCGACCGGGAAAAGAATCTTCTTGAACATGATCCATATACTCCTGTTGTTGCTCAGGCCGTGGCCGCCGGGACCTTCAGCGCATCCCGTCGGCGGCGCTGCAGCCAGGCCACCAGCCACACCAACGCGATTGCGGGTATGAACAACCACTGTTTTGGCGGACGCTCGGTGGGAATCTGCAGGTTCACGATCTCCTGGTCGAAATCCAGGCCGGCCTTCTCCGCGGCACTGCCAAACACCACATTGTCGATCAACAACCTGCCGCCCTCCTCGCGGGTTTCTATGCCGGCGGCCGCAAGGCGCTCCGCGCCGTTGCCGGCATCCCCGAGCGGCAGGATCACTGTCTTGCGGAAGGCCTTTCCGCTGTCCTTTTCGCCCGCCACGGTCAGCCGCAGCTCACCACCGGGGGGCGACCTCTCCCGCAACCTGCATCACCTCGGTCCCAGGCTTCTCAATATAGGGCGGATAGACCTCGTCCCAGAAGAACCCCTGGGTCGCCGCGGCAAAGGTCAACATACCTGCCACCGCTCCGGCGATGACGATCACGGCATGCAGCCAGTTATTCACCCCGATCATCAGCAACTCGGTATTGAATACGAACATGAACGGGAGTACCGCGGTACGTATATCGTAGGTAAAGCCCTGGATACCGGTGCGAATCGGATCGCCCTGCGAGATGGCCGCGGCCGCGAAGGCCGCCAGGCCGACCGGTGGCGTATCATCGGCGAGGATACCGAAATAGAACACGAACAGGTGCACCGCGATCAGCGGCACGATCAGCCCCTGCTCCGCGCCCAGGGTCACGATCACCGGCGCCATCAGGGTCGAGACCACGATATAGTTGGCAGTAGTGGGCAGGCCCATGCCGAGCAACAGACTGATCATCGCGGTAAACAGCAGGATCAGCGGCAGATTCCCACCGGAGATGAATTCCACGAACTCGGTCATTACCAGGCCGATCCCGGTGAGGGTCACCGTGCCCACCACGATACCCGCGGCAGCGGTGGCCACGCCGATACCGATCATGTTGCGCGCACCGTCCACCAGGCCCTGCATCAGGTCGGTCCAGCCCTGGGCCAGGCTGTGCTCCCGGCCGCTCATGTTACGGAAGAAGCCCTTGACCCGACGTTGGGTCAGCAGCACGAAGATCATGAACACCGTGGCCCAGAAGGCGGAAAGCCCCGGCGAGAGGCGTTCCACGGTCAGCGACCAGATCAGCACCACCACCGACAGCAGGAAATAGTAACCCGCGCGCGCGGTCTCCTTCAGGTCCGGCAGTTCATTGATCTCATGGCTGGTATCGAGCTCCGGTACACCGCAGGCGTATTTCACCAGGCCGAGATAGGCCAGGACCAACAGCACCGATGCCACCCATGGCGTGGCATCGCCGGCGACGGTCTTGATCCAGCCCAGTCCGTAATACACCACACCCGAAAGCACGATCAGGGTAAGAATGGTGAACACGAACGAGGTCAGGGTTCGCACCAGATTGCTGGGATTGCGGCGCGGCAGGCCCTGCAGGTTCAGCTTGCACGCCTCCAGGTGCACGATATACACCAGCGCGATATAGGAAATCACTGCCGGCAAAAAGGCGTGCTTGATCACGTCGATATATGAGATCCCGGCATACTCGACCATCAGGAAGGCCGCCGCCCCCATGATCGGTGGTGTCAGCTGGCCGTTGGTGGACGATGCCACCTCGACCGTCCCGGCCTTCTCCGCAGTGAAGCCGACCCGTCGCATCAGCGGGATGGTAAAGGTGCCGGTGGTCACCACATTGGCGATGGACGAACCGGATACCATGCCTGTCAGTGCGGAAGATACCACGGCCGCCTTGGCCGGCCCGCCGCGCATATGCCCCATGGCTGCAAAGGCCACGCGTATGAACTAGTTGCCCGCGCCGGCCTTCTCCAGCAGAGAGCCGAACAGCACGAACATGAACACCATGCTGGTCGATACCCCCAGGGCCACACCGAAAACACCTTCGGTGGACAGCCAATAATGACTCATGCCCTTGGCCAGGCTCGCGCCCTTGTGCACGATCACATCCGGCATATAGGGCCCGGCAAAGGCATACAGCATGAACACACCGGCGACCACCATCAGCGGCGGGCCGAGCGCCCGACGCGTGGCCTCGAGCAGTATGGCCATGCCGGTAACGGAGACCACCAGGTCCAGGGTGGTCGGATTACCTGGTCGGGCGGACAGCTCGACGTAAAAGATATAGAGATAGGCGGCACAGAAGGCGCCGATCAGGCCGACGATCCAGTCCTGGACCGGAATGTAATCACGCGGCGAAGACCTGAAGGTCGGATAGGCAATGAACGACAACAGGATGGAGAAGGCCAGGTGAATGGCCCTCGCCTCGGTGTCGTTCAGGATGAATATATTGAGCGTAAAGGGCAGTGGCGAGGAATACCACAGCCGGAACAGCGACCACGCCAGTGGAATGAAAAACAGCAGCGCCTTGGGCCGTTCGCCCTTGGGTGCACGCGCCCCGGTATCCGCCTCGGCGATCAATGCCTCGGCAGCGCTCATATCGGGCGCTGACGACCTGTTGTCCTGAGCCATGGACCTTCCTCCCTTGTTATTTATTTTGGTTTTTTTAGTCGTAAAGAAAAACCGGGGCGCCTGGCCCCGGTTCATACCGCCGATCACATCAGGCCGGCTTCCTTGTAGTACTTGATGGCACCCCGGTGCAACGGGGCCGACAGGCCATCCTTGATCATCTGCTTCTTGTCCAGATGATTGAAGGCCGGATGCAGCTTGCGGAAGGTGTCGAAGTTCTCGAACACCGCCTTGACCACATTGTAGATCACGTCTTCCGGCACATCGGAGGAGGTAACGAAGGTGGCACCCACACCAAAGGTCTTGGTGTCATTCGGGTTGCCGCGATACATGCCGCCGGGGATGGTGGCATACCGGTAGTAGTCGTTGTCCTTGACCAGCTTGTCGATGGCCGGGCCGGCAACGTTGACCAGCACCGCATCACAGGAGGTGGTGGCCTCCTTGATGGAGCCGCTGGGGTGACCGACGGTGAACACCATGGCATCGATCTTGTTGTCGCACAGTGCCTTGGACTGCTCGGAGGACTTCAGCTCGGAGGCCAGTTTAAAGTCCTTCATGGTCCAGCCCTTGGCCTTCATCACGACTTCCATGGTGCCGCGCTGCCCGGAACCCGGGTTACCCACGTTGACCCGCTTGCCCTTGAGATCGTCGAAGTTCTTGATGCCGGCATCGGCATGCGCGACCACGGTGAACGGCTCGGGGTGAACCGAGAACACGGCGCGCAGTTTCTTGTTGGGACCTGCATCCTTAAATTTGCTGGTGCCGTGATAGGCGTGATACTGCCAGTCGGACTGGGCCACACCCATGTCCAGCTCACCGTTACGGATGGCGTTGAGGTTGTAAACCGAACCACCGGTACTTTCGACCGAACAACGGATACCGTGCTGCTTGCGGGTCTTGTTGACCAGGCGGCAGATGGCACCGCCCGTCGGGTAATACACGCCGGTCACGCCGCCGGTACCGATGGTGACGAAACGCTGCTGGGCGGCCTGCGCCATGCCGCTCAGGCCGGCACCCAGCACCAGACCGGCACCCAGAAGTGCGCTGATAAACTGTTTTTTCTTGAACATGATGAAGAGAGCTCCAATGGTTGATTGCTTGTTATCCATACAATGCAAATCCTGCATGCAATGATTTGCACCGGGGGGCGATAGCGCCAAATTCCCCCGCATACCAGAGCATGGCGATACTTTCGGGGGAAAAGCCTGGCTGGTGCCGGTAACACGCATGCCCCCCATGAGCCCCTCTGCAGGCTATCGCGTTAATAACTATCGGGGATCCGGCCTATGTCGGCTCACCCCTGAGCAGTCGCCGGACCGCCGGGGGTGACGGCGACTGACCTCCAGACCCTGATCCAGGCCCTCCAGATACAGCAGGGCGGCATCCCCCTGCTTGCGCAACTCGCGCGCGCATCGGATCGATCAGGGTCTTGCGGTGAATGCGCAGAAAACGGTCCGGGTACTGTCTCTCGATGGTCTTGAGCGAGGCATCGCTCAGTGCGAGGCCCCGCTCGTGGCAGACCTCCACATACTTGCTGTCGGCGCGCAGGCAGATGATCTCGTCCAGCGGGATGCGCCGCAGGCTGCCGCTCTGGGTCACATGCAATGACGGCAGGGTCCCGCGCAGCGCCTCCTGCTGCGGCTGGCTGAATACCGAGGCCTTTTCCAGGGCGGTGCGCAGGCGCTCGGCACGCACCGGCTTGAGCAGATAGTCGATGGCGTTGGCATCGAAGGCCGCAAGCGCATACTCGTCGTAGGCGGTGACGAAAACGATCGCCGGGGGCACCGCCAACGCGGCCATGCGCAGTGCCGCCTGGATACCGTCCATACCCGGCATGCGGATGTCCAGCAGGGCAGGCTCCGGGCGTTGCTCCCTGGCCAGTTGCAGGGCGGCCGCACCATCGCCCGCCTCGCCCACGATCTCGATGTCCGGGGACACTTCCAGCAACAGGGCACGCAGGCGCACCCGTGCCGGCGCCTCGTCATCGGCGATCAGGACCTTCATCCGCTGGCATCCTCAGCCGGAAAGTGGATACGCACCTGGTAACGTCCATCCACCTCGCCGATGCGCATCCCGGCCTGTTCACCAAAAAAGGCCCGCAGGCGATCCGCCACGTTCTGCTGCGCCACGTGGTTTCCCTCCCGCTGACCGGTCCCACCGGGCGCCAGCGTATTGCTGACGCTGATATTCACCACGCCCTTGCGAAAACGCCCGGCCACGACGATCTCCCCACCCGAAACGGCGGGCTCGATCCCGTGATACACCGCGTTCTCGAGCAGCGGCTGCAACAGCAGTGGCGGCATGCGCACCTCCAGGGGCAGCTCCCCGAGGTCCCAGTGAATAGCCAGGCGTTCGCCCAGCCGCTGCTGCTCGATCCGCAGATAACCGCGCGCCAGCTCCAGTTCCTGCTGCAGGCTGGAGGCGCGCTCCGCGCCGGACAGGCTGGCCCGAAACAGGTCTGACAGGTCGTGTACCACTTCTTCCGCCAGCGCCGGGTCGGCGCGCGTCAGGCTGGCGATGGTGTTCATGCTGTTGAACAGGAAATGGGGCCGGATGCGTGCCCGCAGGGCCTGCGCCCGCGCCTGCGCCTCGGCCAATTCCTTTTCCTGGTGGCGATGCAGCTGGTACAGATAACGCAGGGCAACCGCACTGATGATGGCGGCAATGCCCAGTTGCGATGCCAGCGCCGCCGGCGCCACCGACCACTCGCCACGCAACAGGCGCTGCGACACGGGGTGCAACGCCGCCGTCACCAGCAGCGCGAGCAGCCAGGCCCCCACGCCCGCCCCCGGTGTCCCAGGCGGTTCAGGCGGCCACCGGCCACACGCAGCAGCCCGGCCGGCATCAGGGCAACCCACTGGACATACAGCGAGCGCAGGCTCAAGGCCTACCAGAAATCCGGCAGGGGGCGGCCAGCGACAGCACCACGGCCAGCAGTTCCGCGGTCAACACCCAGGTGAATATCGCAGAAATTGGGCAGAAAGCCGTGTTTTTCCGTAGCACCGGACATGCGAATGAGTATACAGCCCCTTCCCCCGGTATAATCATTGCCCTCATCCCAACACAGACAGACTCATGAGCGACAAGAAACTCTGGGCCGGACGCTTCAGCGAGCCCACCGATGCCTTTGTCGAGGCCTTTACCGCCTCGGTGGAATTCGATCAGCGCCTGGCGCCGCAGGACATCCAGGGATCGATAGCGCATGCCACCATGCTGGTGCGCCAGGGCATCCTCAGCGAGGACGAACGCGAGGCCATCGTCAAGGGCCTCAACCTCATCCTGGACCGTATCGAGAGTGGCCGGTTCGAGTGGTCGATCGGGCTCGAGGACGTGCACATGAACGTCGAGGCCGCACTCACCGCGGAAATCGGCGAGGCCGGCAAGAAGCTGCATACCGGGCGCTCGCGCAACGACCAGGTCGCCACCGACGTGCGTCTGTGGCTGCGCCAGGAGATCGAACAGATACAGCGCGAGCTGCAACGCCTGCAACTGGCCCTGCTGGATATCGCCGAGCGCGAGGCCGAAACCATCCTGCCTGGATTCACCCATCTGCAGACCGCGCAGCCGATCACCTTCGGCCACCATATGATGGCCTGGTTCGAGATGCTGGAGCGCGATGCCTCGCGCCTGGAAGACTGCCATCGGCGCATGAACCGCCTGCCGCTGGGGGCCGCCGCGCTGGCCGGCACCACCTTCCCCATCGACCGTGAGTTCACCGCCGAGCTGCTGGGCTTCGACGGCCCCTGCCGCAACTCCCTGGACGCGGTCTCGGATCGTGACTTCGCCATCGAGTTTACCGCCGACGCCAGCATCCTCATGATGCATCTGTCACGCATGAGCGAGGAACTGACCATCTGGTCCTCGGCCCAGTTCGCCTTCATCACCCTGTCCGACAGCTTCTGCACCGGCTCCTCGATCATGCCGCAGAAGAAGAATCCCGACGTCCCCGAGCTCATTCGCGGCAAGAGCGGAAGGATATTCGGCCACCTGATGGCCCTGCTGACCCTGATGAAATCCCAACCGCTGGCCTACAACAAGGACAACCAGGAGGACAAGGAGCCGCTGTTCGACACCGTCGACAACCTGCGCGGATCACTCAAGGTGTTCGCTGACATGATCCCGGCCATCAGCTGCAACCCGGAACGGATGCGCGCCGCCGCCCTGCAGGGCTTTGCCACCGCCACCGACCTGGCCGACTACCTGGTGCGCAAGGGCATGCCCTTCCGCGATGCCCACGAGGTGGTGGGCAAATCGGTTGCCTTTTGCGTGGCCGAACAATGCGACCTGGCCGAGCTGACGCTCGAGCAGCTGCGCGCCTTCAGCGACATCATCGAGGAGGACGTGTTCGACTACCTGACGCTCGAGGGCTCGGCCGCCGCGCGCGACCATATCGGTGGTACTGCGCCCGCACAGGTACGCCGGGCCATCGCCGGCGCCCGCGAAAGACTACGGAAGGGTGCCTGAGCTGCCGCTGATCATCATTGAACGGCCAAAACCGGCTTTTTTCTGACCGGGATTAAGTTTTCCCGATTTTTTCCTTTCTCCGACGGGATACAGGGGTAACTTTGACTCTACCTGTTTTCAACGGAGGATCCCGAAATGCGCAACCTCAAACAGACCCTGCTCGCGGGCGCCATCGGCGGCTCGCTCCTGGCTGTGGGTGTCGCCCAGGTCTTCTCGTTCGATTTTGGCGACGATAACGATTACCACCCCTACTGGGCGGGCGCGCCGGCCTATGGCCCTCCGCCCGGCTACTATCTGCCGCCGCGCCTGCCCAGCTATGAACGCAACCGGCTGCGCTCCACCCGGCAAAGCATGATGGACGATCACCGCGATGCGCTGAACGAACTCTCCGCCATGCTCTACGGTGGCAAGGGTTTCGATCGCAGCAAGGCGGTCCAGCTGGCACGACGGATCGAGGCCGGCTCCGGCGTCACCCTGGCCCGTAACTTCCATCCCGGCTCGATCGTTACCCGGGGCTCACGCGCCCTGCCCTCGGTCATCAGCAACCAGCAGGCCTTCAAGGCGAATGCCGAGGCACTCAGAACGGCTGCCGGCGCGCTGGCCCAGGCGCTGGCCAAAAAGCCACCCAAGGACACCGCCATCTACCTGCCAAGAGCCGATGCCCCTTTCGATTGCGAGAAGGATGACCAGGCCTGTTCCAAGGTGGCGGTCGATCCGTCTGTGTGGGAGAAGTTCAACAACCTGTTGGCCACCTGTGATGCCTGCCACACGGGTTTCCGTGGTTTCGGCTGGTGGTAGGAATCAGTGTGGAAAACACTCAACCACAAAGGACACAAGTGCGTTGCCAGCTCGTCTTGCCGACACTTTAATCGATCCTCTTCGTGTTCTTTGTGCTCTTCGTGGTTGATCTGGCACATGAATGATTGGAGTCCTTACAAAGAAGGCCCGGCAGATCGCCGGGCCTTTCTCATCAACGGTTGGGATCCGTTTATTTGCCTTGAGCCGGCTGCTGCGGGCGCGGAGCCGGACGCGGTGCGGGGCGGGGCGCCGGACGCGGGGCGCCGTAGGACGGACGCGGACCGTAAGGCATCATCGGAGGCTGGCCATAAGGTGCCGGACGGGCTGCCGGGGCCTGCTGACGGGACGCGGGGGCGGCCGGTGCCGGTGCACCATAGGGCATGGGCGCGCCATAGGGCATCGGGGCGCCATAGGGCATCGGGGCGCCATAGGGCATCGGGGCGCCATACGGCATCATCGGACGACCATAGGGACCGGCGCCGTAAGGACCATACGGGCCGTAGTAGTCGTTGCTGTCGTTCCAGAAGCTGTCCATCTCGTTCATCCAGTAACGCGGATCCCAGGGATCGTAGGGATTGCAGTCAGGGTTGTACCAGCACTCGGGATCGTCCCACTTGTTGCTGTCACCGAACCAACTGGCGTTTGCAGTGCCGGCCAGCGCCAGCGCCAGCGCAGCAAGGGATACTGCGACAAATTTTTTCATGATCATCTCCATCTGCGAATATAAAGTATAGGTATCTTAGCAGTTGGCCCAGTGTATACCGCAAGCGACCGGACCGGTATTGCTCTACGTCAATGACCAGTATATTACTAACTTCTGATATTGCAAGGATTTCTGTCGCTCGACGATCCCATCCAAGCAGATCCAGCCCAAAGGAGGCTCGCCATGCCCGTACAGGGCCTCGATGATCTCAGCATCCGCCTCGCCCGCCTCGCCCGGATACGCGATTGGGAACAGCTCCATTCACCCAAGAGCCTCAGCATGGCCCTGGCCGGAGAGGCCGGTGAACTGCTGGAGCACTTCCAGTGGCTGAGCGAAGAGCAGAGCCGGCAACTGACCGGTAACAAGAAAGAGGCGGTGGCACTGGAAATGGCCGATATCCTGATCTATCTGCTGGGTCTCGCCGAGCACCTGGATATCGATCTGCTGGACGCCGCCTACCGCAAGATGACCATCAACGAACAGCGTTATCCGGCGCAGAAGGTAAAGGGAGACGCCCGGCGCGCCGAGGAATACGACTGAACGCCGCTCCCATTTGGGTTAGCGCTTTCGGCACGCTATAGTCGGGCCTCGCACCGCCTTTTATTCCCATAACTATTCCTAAAAAATCGGAACAGGCTGCCGCTAACTATAAAACTGAAGGAGGAGCACCCACCATGTCGCAACCCTCACTCCAGGCAACGCCTGGCGCCACCGCAATGGATCCGCTGTGCGGACTCGCCCTGCTGGATGCCGAAGGCCGCATCGAATGGGTCAACGACCAACTTGCCAGCCTGTTGGGCAAGGATGCCGAGTCACTGACCGGCCTGGCCCCGGAGGCGCTCCCCACCGAACAGCAGGCCTGGTTCTCGGGTAATCAAACACCGCTGCAGGCACGCAATCCGGAGGGACAGAACACCCTGCACCGGATCGAGCGGCGTGCCGCCGGTGACAAATCGCTGCTGGTCATGCGGGACGTGACGGCAGAAGATGATCTGCGCAGGGAGAACCGGCTGCTGCACCAGCAGATCCAGGACCTCAAGCTCACCGACGATCTCACCGGCCTGCCCAACCGGCGCGCTATCAGCCGGGCCCTGGAACTGCAGATCTCGCGCAGCCGACGCTACCGTAACCCGCTCAGCGTCGTGCTGGTCCACATCGGACTGCAGGACGATCAGGTGGAGCTGCTGCGTGACAGCGCCGACCCGCTGGTGCTGGGCGTATCCCGTTTTCTGCGTGACCGCCTGCGCTGGGTCGACCAGATCGGGCGCTGGGAGGAAAACATCTTCCTCCTGGTGCTGCCGGAGACGGAACAGGCAGATGCACGCGGCCTAGTCAGCAAGATAAGTTCGGAACTCTCGGACATGCAACTGCCACCTCCGCTGGAAGGCGTGAAACCGGTCCTGAGCTTCGGGGTTGGCGTGTGGCAGAAAGGGGACGACCTCCGCACCCTGTTGCGCTCGGCCAGCCAGGACCTGGCCGCCGAATGACCCCTTATGGGCAAGGCGATCTCCAGCAACCTGGATCCCCCCCTCGCGCAAGGAGACGCGGCGTCTTGTCCAACGGCGACTCAAGGTGGCCGGGGAGCGCCTGGCCTATATCCATGAGGCATTGACCTGGGAGCAAAGCGAGTTTCTGCGGCTGCTGCCGCTGCTGTACCTGAACCACCCTTCGCTGCCCGGGTTCAACGGCACCGACACACCAGCCGGCATTGCCGGCTACGAACCGGACCGGCACGCACTGCTGTCCGCCCGCCGCCACGCCCGCAGCCTGAAGAAAGAACGCCGGGCCCAGCGCTTCCCGCCCATCCTGGGCCTCTACCTGATGGGCAGCTCGGGCACCCTGGGCCAGGACCGGCAGAGTGATTTCGACATCTGGATCTGCCACCACAGCAAGCTCAAAAGAACCCAAATGCGAGGCCCTGCAGGAAAAGGCGCTGTTGCTGGAGGAACACGCCGCACAGCTGGGCATGCAACTCCACTTCTTCATCCTGAATGCGGATGCCTTTCGTGAAGGGCGGAACATCGCCATCTCGGACGAGAGCAGCGGCAACACCCAGCACCACCTGTTACTGGAGGAGTTCTACCGCACCGGGCTGTTGCTGGCCGGTCGGCCACCGCTGTGGTGGATCATTCCCCCCGAGCACCTGTACCATTATCGTGAATACAGCAATACCCTGCTCCGGCAGCGCTTCGTTCGCGCAGGCGACTGGCTCGATTTCGGCGGGCTCGAGGACGCCCGCCTGGGCGAGTTCTTCAGTGCCGCGCACTGGCAGTTGTTCAAGGGCATCGCCCTGCCCTACAAATCGCTGCTCAAGCTGCTCCTGTTCGAGGCATTTGCCAGCCGCTTCCCGGAGATCCACTGGTACGTGGACCAGATCCAGGCCCGCTATCACGGGCAACAGGAGATATCGGCGATCGACGTGGACCCCTACCTGCTCATGATGGAGCACATCGAGACCCACCTGAAGAAAACGGACCAGCAGGAACGGCTGCGACTGGCACGCCGCGCCCTGTATCTGAAGAGCGGCGTGCGCCTCAGTACCTCACAGCAGACCTGGAAAACCCCGGTATTCCGGCAGCTGTGCGCCGACTGGGGCTGGGACGAAGGTGAGCTCATCAACCTGGACCAGCACCGGAACTGGAAACTCGATCAGGTCATGGAAGAGCGCAACCAGCTGGTGGGTGAGCTCTCCCGCAGCTACCGCCTGCTCACCACCCTGGCCCGCGAACACCAGGCGGCGGACGGGATCGACATGCGCGAACTCTCCCTGCTGGGCAGAAAGCTGTTTTCCGCGCTCGAACGCCGACCGGGCAAGATCGACCTGGTCAACCCCGGCCTGTCCGACAACCTGCACCAGAAAGAGATCTGGATCCGCCGGCACCCGGGGACCCGCGCCTGGCGGTGCTACCTGTCGGACCCGGAGGCCGACACCGTGGCGGTGAAATCCGCCATCAGCATCGTCGAACTGCTGCTGTGGCTGAGCGCAAACGGGGTGATCGACAACAGCACCCGGATCGACCTGCCCGCCGAAGAGGCCGGCGCCACGGATCAGGAGCACCAGCGCCTGCTGCGGGTACTTCAGCAGCGATTCCCTCCCGCCGAGCGGCACAGCGCCTCCCTCGGGGCCTATGCGAAGCCCCCGCAGGGGCAACGGGCCCTGATCATCATCAATGCGCTGCAACCCGTCCGCAGCCATCCCGATGGACTGCTTACCGTGAGCCGGCGGGCCGATCCCCTCAGTTTCGGCACCCGGCGATCCAACCTGATCGCGAGTATCGATTACGTCCACGCCAACAGCTGGGGCGAGCTGCATGCCACCCACCAGGCCGGCAGTTCGGGACTGCTGGAGATACTGAGCCAGCACCTGAACCTGTTTTACCCGCAAGCCCAGTCGGGCTCACTGGTCTGCCACTGCGACACCCCCGGCCATGGGGCCACTATCGCCAACCGGATAAGCCAGTTGGGCGAGCGGATGCTCGGCCATTTCCAGCGGCACGGCAGCAGCGCCCGCTATGTGCTCCAGATTGGTGAGGAATTCCATGTACTGAGCCACCAGCAACGAAGATTTAGCCACCACCCGCTGGGGAACCGGGACGACCTGCTCGACTACCTCGGCGAGAGCGACGGCCGCTTCCACAACACCGAGATCGACGCGGCCGGGCTGGAAGGCAGCGCACTACCGCTGGTCACGCGGCTCAACCGGCCGGGCCGCATCCAGCTCTGTTACAAGGTTGAGCGCAGCGGCATCCAGTCCTTTCTTCTGGACAGCAACGGGGCACTGCTGGAGCAGTGGCATGCAAACACCCCGGAACCCCATTTTCTGATCCACCATCAACGCTTTTTCAACACGCTGCAGGACTGGCAATACCCCGTAACCGTCACCGACACACCCCCCGCGCTGGAATTCCTGCGCCTGCAACGGACGCACGGGGACTGGCAGGTACAAACCGTTGCCGCCCCCGGGGACAGCGCGCAGACACCCGCCGAACTGCTTCTCAGTACCGGCGCCGGCGGGCCCTGGAGCGATGGATTCAGCCTGCTGTCGAGCGGGCGCGAATTCAACTCCGTGGAACTGGGCGAACAGATCTACCGCGAGGTGGCCGCTTACCTGACAGGGCTGCGCAGAGACAAAAGCGCCTATCCCCTGTATCTGACCGGCGTCGTGTCCACCGGCGCCAGCGGCGAACCGTCCCTGTCACTGGTCGACCTGATGCGCTTCAAGCGACGTATCGAACGCCGCCTCAACGCTGCACTCGATGACAAAGCGTCCTAAACTCCCTGGAAAGCGCTGATCGGTTCACGACAGGGCAGCAAATTTTTTTCGCCCCCCGTTGTCAACCAATGACAGGGCTCTGCGTTGGATTGATTATCCCTATTCACGTTTCACAGACACAGGCAGGATACAGTGATGAAAACCAAGCGAATTCTCGTAACCGGTCTGCTGGCCTCCGCACTCGCTCTCAGCGGCTGCGAAACCACCCAGGAACAGACCGGGCAGGTCATCGGCGCGATCGCCGGTGGCGTACTGGGCAACCAGGTCGGCAGCGGCAGCGGGCGCGTGGCAGCGACCATCGCCGGCACCATGCTGGGCGGCTACATCGGTGGGCAGCTTGGTCGGGCGATGGACGAGAACGACCGTTACCGCGCCAGCCAGGCGCTGGAGAGCACCCCGACCAACCAGACCGTGCGCTGGCACAACCCGGACACGGGCAACGATTACGCGGTCACCCCGACCCGGACCTATTATGACGATGCCAAACCCTGTCGCGAATACACCACCGAGGGCTGGATCGGCGGCAAGAAAGAGACCATCTACGGCACCGCCTGTCGCCAGGCGGATGGCACCTGGCAGGCATCCAACTGACCCGGCAGGGGCTCAGCCCAAACGTTCGCGCAGCCAGCGTCCGATGTCCGCCACCTCGTCGGGGTGCACACTATGGGGCATGGGGTACTCGTGCCACGCCACTTCCGCCCCCATGGCCTGCAGGGCGGCGCGGGCCTGAAGCGCGGCAGCGAGCGGCACCACCGGATCCTGGGTACCGTGGACCTGCAAGACCCGCAGCCCCGAGGCGCTGCCCGTACGCTGCGCCCGGTAGGTGGACAATGCCAGCACGCCGGCCGGTTTCTGTTCCATCTGCAGCGCTGCGTGCAGCGCAACCACGCCGCCCTGCGAAAAGCCGGCCAGCACCAGCCGCTCACGGGGAACCCCCTGCGCGATCTCCTGCGTCACCAGCTCCGACAGGTAGCCGGCCGAGTCCGCTATCCCGTCGAGGTCCGGCTGCTGTTGCAGGTCGCTGGAAAGGATGTCGTACCAGGCACGCATGACAAAACCGCCGTTGACCGTTACCGGCCGGTGGGGCGCGTGCGGAAAGACGAAGCGCACGCCCAGCGCCTCGGGCAGCCGCAGTTGCGGCACGATGGGTTCGAAATCATGGCCGTCCGCTCCCAATCCGTGCAGCCAGATCACGCTGGCGCGCACGGGGCCGG
This sequence comes from Chromatiales bacterium, assembly GCA_024712425.1. Lineage (GTDB taxonomy): Bacteria > Pseudomonadota > Gammaproteobacteria > Chromatiales > Chromatiaceae > MONJU. Next base: position 23,432 of record JAKRWE010000005.1, on the reverse strand, counting down.
CCGGCCCGATGACAATCGGTGTTTCCATGCTCTGTGACATGCTCCTTCCTGTGCGGTGGACCTGAAAAACTCTATACTCTGGCGCCAATTGTTTCATAGGGGACTACCATGCGTTTGCTTTTCGCCCTGGCGCTGATCGGCGCCACCCTGTCACTGAGCGCCTGTGGCCAGAAAGGGCCCCTGTACCTGCCTGACGAACCCCAGCAACAGACCCGGCACTGACATGGACCACTTCGACTACCGCAACGGGGAACTGTTCGCCGAGGACGTCCCGCTGCGCGATATCGCCGAGCAGTACGGCACGCCCTGTTACGTCTACTCCCGCGCCACCCTGGAACGCCACTGGCGTGCATTCGACAGCGCCTTCAGCGACCGCCCGCACCTGGTGTGTTTTGCAGTCAAGGCCAATTCCAACCTGGCGGTGCTGAATGTCCTGGCACGCCTGGGCTCCGGGTTCGACATCGTCTCCGGTGGTGAGCTGGAGCGGGTGATCGCCGCCAGCGGCGACCCATCCAAGGTCCTGTTCTCCGGCGTCGGCAAGACCGCGACAGAGATGCAGCGCGCCCTGGAGCTGGGCATCCGCTGCTTCAACGTGGAATCCGAGGCCGAGCTGGAACGGCTCAACGAGGTCGCAGGCCGTATGCAGCGTACCGCCCCGGTGGCACTGCGGGTCAATCCCGACGTGGATGCAAAGACTCATCCCTATATATCCACCGGGCTCAAGGAGAACAAGTTCGGGATCGAGATCAACGAGGCGCTGCGCATCTACAAACGGGCCCAGGCGATGCCGCATATCCATGTCTCCGGCATCGACTGCCATATCGGCTCGCAGCTCACCGAACTGGCGCCCTTCCTGGATGCCCTGGATCGTCTGCTGGGCCTGATCGGGCGCCTGGCCGACGAGGGAATCCACATCGACCACCTCGATCTGGGTGGCGGCCTGGGCGTGCGCTATGACGACGAACAGCCGCCGGAGCCCGCCGACTACGCCCGGGCCCTGGCCGAGCGCCTGGGTGAGGCGCCCTACGAGATCTATATCGAACCGGGACGCGCCATCGCGGCCAACGCCGGCGTGCTGCTGACACGGGTCGAGTACCTCAAGCCGGGGGAGGCAAAGAACTTTGCGGTCATCGACGCCGCCATGAACGACCTGATCCGGCCCTCCCTGTATTCCGCCTGGCAGGCGATCCTCCCGGTGCAGGAGCAGCCCGCCGGCACCCAGGGCATCTATGACCTGGTGGGACCGATCTGCGAGACCGGCGACTTCCTGGGCAAGGAGCGGCAGCTCACCCTGCAGGCGGGCAGCCTGCTGGCGGTGCGCTCAGCCGGGGCCTACGGCTTCACCATGGCCTCCAATTACAACACCCGGCCTCGCGCCGCCGAGGTCATGGTCGACGGCGGCCAGGCCTTCCTGGTGCGCAAGCGCGAAAGCGTGGCGGAACTGTTCGCAGGCGAGACGCTGCTGCCGGACCCGGGCTGATATCCGATGCTGGGCTAAACCTCAGGATTACGTCATCCGAATCCGTAACCCACTGGAGCAAGCCGCCTGCTCGAATTACGATGATGTTACCCTGGGCTCAGCCCGGCTCGACGATCAGGCCCTCGGCTGCCAGCGCCTCGTTGACCTCCTTCTCGGCCTGGTGCCAGTCCTCCTCCGGCAGGCCGTTCTCGAACAGGCGCTTCTCGGCAATGAAATAGGCCGCCATCGCGATGCGCTCGCGGTATTCGGCATAGCTGATACTGGGGGCAGCCTTGTTCGCCGCCTTTCCGGCCACCTTCTTCTTCACCACCGTCTTCTTGCGAACCGCGGTGGCCTTTTTCTTGGCGACCTTCTTACTGCTGACCTTCGGTTTCGTATCCTCCTGCTTGCTGCTCATGGAATAGGTCTCTTTGATCCTCGTGCAAATACCGCATTTCCTAATTCTACTTGCCACACTGCCAGAAAGTGGCGGGGTGGCGTGGCTGCATGTGTCCGTCGGCCGCAGGGATGCGGCCGTCGAGCCTACAGGGATGGATTCACGGCGTGACACATTCAGCCACGCCACCCCTTTCCGCATCTGCAACTGCCAACTATGACCAAAGTAGAACTAACGATCTGACGCCGTGTGAAATGCACGCCAAGTGTACGGTTTTTTGACCAGCCTTAGGAACCATTTTCCCCGGCCGGCACATCCACTACGCAATGGTAGACTAGCCGGATGCAATACCATTTCACCAAGATGCACGGCCTGGGCAACGATTTCGTGGTCTTCGACGCCACCCGGGCACCGGTCGAGCTGGACCGGGAACAGATCCGTTTCATCTCGGACCGGCGCCTTGGCGTGGGCTGCGACCAGATCCTGCTGGTCGAGCCGGCGCGCGATCCCGGCACCGATTTCTATTACCGCATCTTCAACGCCGACGGCTCGGAGGTGGAGCAGTGCGGCAATGGGGCGCGCTGTTTCGCCCGCTTCGTCCGCAGCCACGGACTGACCGACAAGCAGGTGATCCCGGTCGGTACCGCACGCGGCCCGATCGAGCTGACCGTGCTCGAGGATGAGCAGGTCCGGGTCAACATGGGGCCGCCCGGGCTGGCGCCGCGGGATCTGCCCTTCACCACAGGCGAACAGGCCACCGTGTATCCCCTGCAGGTCGGCGAGCAGACCGTTCAGATCAGCGCGGTCTCCATGGGCAACCCGCATGCGGTTCTGCTGGTGGACGATGTGCAGCAGGCGCCGGTGGACGAACTGGGCCCCCGGATCGAATCGCATCCCGACTTTCCACAACGGGTGAACGTCGGCTTCATGGCGGTGAGGACCCGGGAGGAAATCAACCTGCGCGTGTACGAACGCGGCGCCGGGGAGACCCTGGCCTGCGGTACCGGGGCCTGCGCCGCAGTGGTGGCCGGACGCCTGCGCGGACTGCTCGACGAGCGGGCGCGGGTGCACCTGCCCGGCGGAGATCTTGTGGTAAGCTGGCAGGGAAAGGGGGGGCCGGTCTGGATGACCGGTCCGGCCACCGAGGTCTTTGAGGGCAGCATCCGCTTATGAGCCTCCAGCGCGACGACGAAAACAACCTGGAAGACGACCTGCAGCAGCAGGTGTCGGACTACCTGGTGACCCACCCGGATTTCTTCGTGCGTCACCCCGAGGTGCTGGCCGAGATCGACATCCCGCATCCCACCGGGGACGCCGTATCGCTGATCGAGCGCCAGGTCCGCACCCTGCGGGAACAAAACCGGCGCTACCGTTCACAGCTCGAATCCCTGCTCGAGATCGCGCGTGAGAACGACGCGCTGGCCAAACGACTGCACCGGCTCACCCTGGCCCTGATCGAGACCCGCAGCTTCGATGAGGTCCTCAACACCCTGCAGGACGAGCTGCGCAACCTGTTCCAGGCGGATGCGGTCGAGATGAAGCTGTTCTCGGCCGAGGAACTGGCGGCCCACGGCAGCGAGGCCGGGCCGGCGATGTTCAGTGATTTCATCCGCAAGGAGCGCCCGAGTTGCGGCGAGCTGCCGCCCGAGCAACTCGACTACCTGTTTGGCCCGCAGGCGGGTGGCACCGGTTCGGTCGCGCTGATCCCGCTGCACGCGACGCCACTGGTCGGCATCCTGGCCATTGGCAGTCATGACCCGCAGCGCTTCGAGGCAAGCAAGAGCGTCGACTTCCTGCGCCGACTGGCCGATATCGTGAGCGCCACCCTCAGCGCCGTCTCCAGCCCCGGGGCCTGAGCCGTTGCCTGCCAGCGCAGACCGGCAATGGCTGCAGGACTACCTGGACTACCTGCGCTTCGAACGGCGCCTCGCCGGCAAGACCATCGAGAACTACCAACGCGACCTGGAGACTTTCCTCGCCTGGCGCCAGAAGCACGACAGGCCGCCCTGGCAGGGAGTGCCGCAGCAGCAGGTCCGCGAATACATCGCCCATCGCCACCGCGCGGGCCTGTCCGGCACCAGCCTGTCCCGTCTGCTCTCCTCGCTGCGTGGCATGTACCGCTTTCTCGTGCGTGAGAAACGGATCGGCACCAACCCCGCCGAAGGGGTCCGCGCGCCCCGCTCCGGGCGCAAACTGCCCGCGACCCTGGATGTGGACCAGATCGGACGCCTGCTGGAGATCCCGGGTGAGGCCCCGTTGGACCAGCGGGACCGGGCCATCCTGGAGCTCTTCTATTCGAGCGGGCTGCGTCTGTCCGAACTGGCCTCGCTCGACGTCCCGCAGGTTCAGACCAGTGGCCGGCTGCTGGAGGTGACCGGCAAGGGCGCCAAGACCCGCCGCGTGCCGATTGGAAGCAAGGCGCAGCAGGCCATCGATGACTGGCTGAAGGTCCGCGGCCAGCTCGCGGATACGGCAGAACCGGCCCTGTTTGTCAGCCGGCGCGGCACGCGGCTCAGTCCGCGCGGCATCGAGCAACGCATTGCGCAACGGGCGCTGGAGCAGGGACTTCCCCGACACGTCCACCCCCACATGCTGCGCCATTCCTTTGCCAGTCATCTGCTCGAATCCTCCGGTGAGCTGCGCGCGGTTCAGGAATTGCTCGGGCATGCCGATATCAGTACCACGCAGGTCTATACTCACCTGGATTTCCAGCACCTGGCCCAGGTATATGACAAGGCCCATCCACGTGCGCGCAAACGTCGAGCCAAGGAACCATACCCAGGCAATTGAAACTTCACCGCACCCCAACCGTCCGCATCCTGCTGGCCGTTGCATTGGTCGAGTCGCTCTTGCTGCTGCCGCTATACTGGCTTCAGCCAGCGCTACGCCTCATCACCATCCAACTCGGCATCGTCCAATTCGCTGTCTCGCTCATCGCAACCGCCACGGCCCTATGGCTTCTCAATCAGCGCCTGCGCAGGGCGCAAAGATCGCAGCAGTCGGTCTGCATCGGCGAGGCACGCTTCCGGGTCGAGCTGGAACGCATGATCAGCCTCGCGCAACGCTACAATCACCGCTTCGCGTTGCTGTGTTTCGGCCTGGACGAATTCAAGCTGGTCAACGACGACTATGGTTACCGCGAGGGTGACCCGCTCTTGAAGCGGGTAGCCGGTGAGCTCGCCCAAGTGGTGCGCAGGAACGACATCCTTGCCTGCCTCGATGGCGATGAATTCGCCATCGTCACCCTGATCGACGATGACCTCGACGAGGTCGAGCAAATGGCCCAGCGTATCGTCAACGCCGTGGCGCGTATTCCTTCCCACTTCCAGCACCAGGACAGCTGCATCACGACCAGCGTGGGCATCACCATCTACCCGGACATGGCGCACGACCCGAAATCACTGATGGCGCAGGCGGATGCCGCCATGTATCGGGCAAAGAACCAGGGCAAGAACACTTGGTCGCTGTACCACCGGGAACGCGACACCCCGGTCGCCATGATGGCGCACATGAACTGGCCCCAGCGCATCGAGCACGGCCTGGAAAATGACCTGTTCGAACTGCACTTCCAGGGCATCTACCGGGTTGCCGACCGTAAGCTGGCCCATCTCGAGGCGCTGCTGCGCCTGCGCGACCCGGACCGTGACGACGAGCTGTTCATGCCCGGCCAGTTCATCCCCATCGCTGAACGGAGTGGCAAGATCCTGGCCATCGACCAATGGGTGCTGCGCAAGGTCATTGAGATGCTGGGCCGGCATCCGGACATGCCATCGGTCGCGGTGAACGTCTCGGGACGATCCTTCGACGACCCATCCCTGCCGCAACGCATCCGTCAGTGGCTCCACGACAGTGAGGTGGAGCCTTCCCGCCTGCTGATCGAGCTGACCGAAACCGCGGCCGTGTCCGACATCCAGGACGCCCAGCGCTTCATCGAGGCCCTGCATCGGACCGGCTGTACGGTGTGCCTGGACGACTTCGGTTCGGGCTTTTCCTCCTTTGCCTATCTCAAGCACGTCACCGCGGACGTGCTGAAGATAGACGGGCAGTTCATTCACGACCTGCCCAACAACCCGGAAAACCAGATCTTCCTGCGCGCCATGCTGGATGTTGCAACCGGTCTGCACAAGACCACCATCGCCGAGTTCGTGGACAGCGAGACCGTGCTCGCCATGCTTGCCGAATTCGGCATCGACCTGGCCCAGGGCTATCACCTCGACAGGCCGCAGGCCTGGCACCCCGCAATACCGGAACAAAATTGACCCTTCCCGGGTGGCGAATGGGATAAAATCGCTATCCTTTTCGCCAGCTTCAGGAAAAGCACCGTGCAGGAAATCCGCGGAACAACCATTCTCTCTGTGCGCCGCAACGGCAAGGTCGTGATCGGCGGCGACGGTCAGGTCTCGATGGGCAACACGGTCATGAAGGGCAATGCCCGCAAGGTGCGCCGCCTGTACAAGGGCCGGGTGCTGGCCGGTTTTGCCGGCGCCACCGCCGATGCCTTCACCCTGTTCGAGCGCTTCGAGGGCAAGCTGGAGAAACACTCCGGCCACCTCACCCGCGCCGCCGTCGAACTGGCCAAGGACTGGCGCACCGACCGCATGCTGCGCCGGCTCGAGGCGCTGCTGGTGGTGGCCGATGCCGAGGCCTCCCTGATCCTCACCGGCACCGGCGACGTGGTCGAGCCGGAGGACAGCCTGATGGCGATCGGCTCGGGCGGCAGCTATGCCCAGGCCGCGGCGCGCGCCATGCTCGACACCACCGACCTGCCCGCACGCGAGATCGTGCAGAAAGGCCTGTCGATCGCTGCCGATATCTGCGTCTACACCAACCACAACCTGGTCATCGAGGAACTAGAGAGCCGCGACTAGATCCGCTGGAGATACCGTGAAGCACAACAAATTCCCTACTCAAGGCTCTAATAATGTCTGACATCACGCCGGAAGCCATCGTCCACGAACTGGACAAACACATCGTCGGCCAACAGGAGGCCAAGCGCGCGGTCGCCATCGCCCTGCGCAACCGCTGGCGACGCACCCGGGTGGATGCCGAACTGCGCCGGGAGATCACCCCCAAGAACATCCTCATGATCGGGCCGACCGGGGTGGGCAAGACCGAGATCGCCCGCCGCCTGGCCAGGCTCGCCAATGCGCCCTTCATCAAGGTCGAGGCGACCAAGTTCACCGAGGTCGGCTATGTCGGGCGCGAGGTCGATTCCATCATCCGCGACCTGGCCGATTCCGCGGTCAAGCTGGTGCGCGAGCAGGAGATGGACAAGGTCCGCGACGCCGCCTCGCTGGCCGCCGAGGAGTGGGTCCTGGATGCCCTGCTACCCCCGCCGCGCACCAGCGCCTGGGAGGAGGACGCCACACCCGCTCCCAGCGGCGGAGGCACCCGCGAGAAGTTCCGCGACAAGCTGCGCAACGGCGAGCTGGACGACAAGGAGATCGAGATCGAGACCAGCGGCGCCCAGATGGGGGTGGAGATCATGGCCCCGCCCGGCATGGAGGAGATGACCAGCCAGTTGCAGGGGCTGTTCCAGAACCTGGGCAGCGGCCGCACCAGGAAACGCAAGCTGCGCATCCGCGACGCCATGAAACTGCTCACCGACGAGGAGGCGGCCAAGCGGGTCAACGAGGAGGACCTCAGGCTGCGCGCCATCGAGATGGTGGAACAGAACGGTATCGTGTTCCTGGACGAGCTGGACAAGGTCACCAGCCGCGCCGAGGCACAGGGTGCGGACGTCTCGCGCGAGGGCGTGCAGCGCGATCTGCTGCCGCTGGTGGAGGGCTGTACCGTGTCCACCAAGCACGGCATGGTGAAGACCGACCACATCCTGTTCATCGCCTCCGGGGCCTTCCACCTGAGCAAACCGTCCGACCTGATCCCGGAACTGCAGGGCCGCCTGCCGATTCGGGTCGAGCTCAACGCGCTGTCCAGCGACGACTTCGTGCGCATCCTGACCGAGCCCGATGCCTCGCTGACCGAGCAGTACCAGGCCCTGATGGCCACCGAGGGCGTGACCCTGGAATTTGCCGAAGACGGTATCCGCCGCATCGCCGAGATCGCCTGGCAGGTCAACGAGACCACCGAGAACATCGGTGCCCGGCGCCTGCACACGGTCATGGAGCGCCTGCTGGAGGAGGTCTCCTTCATGGCGCCCCATTACCGTTCCCAGACCGTCACCATCGACGCCGACTATGTGGACCGCAATCTGGAGGCCCTGTCGGAAAACGAGGACCTCAGCCGCTATATCCTGTAACCGTGGCCGGGTGAATAGCGGCGCGAATCCGGCGAGAATGCATCGTCGCAACAACGTATTACCAGGATCGATAACATGCTCAACACCCCCAATCCCACCGAACTGAACCTGCACCGCATGTCGCGCGTGCTCGAGATCACCTTCGAAGACGGCGCCAACTTCAAGTTGCCGGCCGAGTACCTGCGCGTCTACTCGCCCTCCGCCGAGGTCATGGGGCACGGCCCGGGCCAGCGCCAGGTGCCGCTGAGCAAGGAGCAGGTCAACATCGAGCGCATCGAGCCGGTCGGCAACTACGCGGTGCAGCTGTTCTTCGACGACGAGCACAACACCGGCATCTTCTCCTGGGAAACCCTGTACAATCTGGGGAAGAACTACGATGAGCTGTGGGCAGCCTATCTCGAGGAACTGAAGGAGAAGGGCTATACCCGCAAGGAACCCGCCTCCTGAGGCAGCAGCAAGGCAGACCGGCGACATGAGCGAGCAGGATTCCACCCATTTCGGTTTCAAGACCGTACCCGCCGGGGAGAAGGCCAGGCTGGTACGCGGCGTATTCGATTCGGTCGCGGAAAAGTACGACATCATGAACGACCTGATGTCGTTCGGCATCCACCGTCTGTGGAAGCGCTTTGCCATCGAGCTGGCCGGAGTGCGTCCTGGTCAGAAGATCCTCGACCTGGCCTCGGGCACGGGAGATCTGGCCGACCGCTTCGCCGGCCTGGTCGGTCCACAGGGGCTGGTCATCATGCCCGACATCAACGCCAGCATGCTGAAGGTCGGTCGCGACCGCATGCTCGACCGTGGGCATGTTGGCAACCTGGCCTACGCCCAGATCAATGCCGAGCAACTGCCCATCGCCGACAACAGCCTGGACCTGATCACCATCGCCTTCGGCCTGCGCAATGTCACCGACAAGGACCAGGCCCTGGCCAGCATGTACCGCGCCCTCAGGCCCGGCGGCCGGGCGCTGGTGCTGGAATTCTCCAAGCCGACCAGCAAGCCGCTGGAAAAGATCTACGACGCCTACTCCTTTGGCTTCCTGCCACGCATGGGGCAGCTGGTGGCCAATGACGCCGAGAGCTATCGCTACCTGGCCGAATCCATCCGCATGCACCCGGACCAGGAGACGCTCAAGGGCATGATGGAGAACGCCGGCTTCGAGCGCTGCGATGTGCACAACCTGACCGGGGGGATCGTGGCGGTACATCGCGGGTTCAAGTTGTGAGTCCGCTGCCTGGCGCCGGCCGGCCCGGCGACAGCCTCGCCTCATCGGGAAGTGGCCCGGGATGAGCATCCGCGATCTTGCCCTCGAGGCCATCGAGACCCTGCTCAACCAGCTCATCGCGCTGGACCCGGCGGCCATGCAACGGCTGGCCGGCTGGCACGGACGGGTCATTGCAATCGCTCTGCGCGGCACCGGCCTGACCTTCTATTTCATCCCGGACCAGCAGGGGCGGCTGCAGCTGCTCGGTCGCTACGAAGGCGAACCCGATTGCACCATCGAGGGCAGCCCGCTGGACCTGATGCGCGCCTCGGACAAGGAACAGGGCAGCGCACAGCTGTTCAACGGCCACGTGGTGATCTCCGGCGACACCGGCCTGGCGCATCGCTTCAGCGAGGTGCTGGGCAAGCTCAATATCGACTGGGAGGAACAGCTGTCCCGCTATGTCGGCGATGTCGCGGCACACGAACTGGCGCGCGCCGCACGCGATGCCAGCGCCCAGGGCCAACAGGCCGTCGACCGGCTGCAACAGAACATATCCGAGTACCTCACCGAAGAGGCCCGCCTGCTGCCCCACCCCTTCGAGGTGGAGGAGTGGATCCGGGGGGTGGAGACCACCCGTGACGACGTGGAGCGCCTGACGGCGCGCATCCGGCTGCTGGAGTCCCACGACTCATGATCCCGGTACGCGAGGGTCTGCGGGTCGCCCACATCACCTGGGTGCTGATGCGGCATGGCCTGGACGAAATCATCCTGGCCGCGCACCTGTTCCGGCCGATTCGTTTCCTTCGCTATCTCTCTCCCTTCTGGCTGGCCAGCCTGGGCCGGCGCGCACCGCGCGGCGTGCGCATCCGGCGCGCCCTGGAGGACCTGGGCCCGATCTACGTCAAGTTCGGCCAGATCCTGTCGACCCGGCGAGACCTGCTGCCGGACGACATCGCCGAGGAGCTGAGCAAACTGCAGGACCAGGTCCCGCCCTTCCCCGGGCCTCGCGCCCAGTCCATCATCGAAAAGGCGCTCGGCGCCCCGGTCGACGAACTGTTCACCGAATTCGGTGTCGAGCCACTGGCATCCGCCTCCATCGCGCAGGTACACGCCGCGCGCCTGCACGACGGCACCGAGGTGATCGTCAAGGTGGCGCGCCCCGGGATCGAGAAGGCCATCCAACGCGACGTGGATCTGCTCTACACCATCGCGCGCATGGCGCGACGTTATTCCAGCGAAGCGCGCCGCCTGCGACCGGTGGAGGTGGTCGAGGAGTACGACCGCACCATCCACGACGAGCTCGACCTGATGCGCGAGGCCGCCAACTGCACCCAGCTGCGGCGCAACTTCGACGACAGTCACATGCTGTATGTGCCCCAGGTCTACTGGGAATACACCCGCAGCGATGTCATGGTGCAGGAGCGCGTATACGGTATTCCGGTGGACCGGGTGGACGAGCTGAAACGCGCCGGCATCGACATGAAACGCCTCGGCGAGTACGGGGTCGAGATCTTCTTCACCCAGGTCTTCCGCGACAACTTCTTCCATGCCGACATGCACCCGGGCAACATCTTCGTCCAGCCCAGCGGACGCTACATCAGCGTGGATTTTGGCATCATGGGCACACTGACCACCGAGGACCAGCGCTACCTGGCCGAGAACCTGCTGGCCTTCTTCCACCGCGATTACCGGCGCGTGGCCGAACTGCATGTCGAATCCGGTTGGGTGCCACGACGCACCCGGGTCGAGGAATTCGAGGCCGCCATCCGCACCGTGAGCGAGCCCATCTGGGAGAAGCCGATCAGCGAGATCTCCTTCGGCCAGTTCCTGCTGCGCCTGTTCCAGACGGCGCGCCGTTTCGACATGGAGGTGCAGCCGCAACTGGTGTTGCTGCAGAAGACCCTGCTCAACATTGAGGGGCTGGGGCGCATGCTCTATCCCGAACTGGACCTGTGGAGCACCGCCAAGCCCTACATGGAGCGCTGGATGGCCGAGCAGGTCGGCCCCAGGGCCTTTGCGCGGCGGGTGAAGGACTCGCTGCCGCAGCTGTCGGAGGAGCTGCCGGAGGTTCCGCACCTCGCCTACCGCGTACTGAAGAAAGCGGCCGAGGGCGAGCTGGAGGTGCGTTGGAAATCGAAGGAACTGGAGCGGATACGCAAACAGCTGCGCGAAGGGCAGCAGCACACCCAGCGCAGTATCGCCGGGGGCAGTCTGCTGCTCGGCGGCCTGTTGCTCAATCTCGGCGCCACCCCGCTGCTGCCGGTGATCGGCAATGCACCGCTGGCGCTCGGCATGGGCGGTCTCGGGATCGCCCTGCTGCTATCCAGCCTGCTGCGCTGAGCAAGCCCGCCCCGCGGAGGCGGCCTATTGCAACGGCTGCCGCTTCTCCTGCATGACCTCCAGCGACCGGATCCGGTCCAGCGGCACATAGCTGGTCACCTTGCCGCCGTGGGTGCGTTGTTCGATCTGCGCCTCGCCATTGACGATCGCCACCAGTACACCCTCTCTGGCCGGTTGCGCATCCGGCCGTATCCTCACCGTCTGTCCCAGGTACTGGTCGAGCACGCCCACCGACACCGGCACGAAGCGCCGTACGATACGCACGCGGGCGGGTGGTTTCGCCTTCACTGAACGATCCTGCTGCGTCCCCGCGGACCCGCCACTGTGCGGAACCGAGAGTTTTTCAGGTCGACGCTGACATCGAGGTCATTGACCGGCCTGTCATTGATGAACAGGCTGATGCCCAGGGTACGGACCAGCTGATCGGGCTTGATGCCCAGCAACTGCAGCGGCGCCAGTGGCTGGCCCGGCTTGATATAGAGACGCATCTCGCCCCATTGCCCGAAGTAGCGTTCGAGGGCCTGTTGCAATTCCTGGCCCAGCGTCACGCCGCTGCGCCTGAGGTTGTCCCGGAAGGTGGCGATCAGTTGCTTTTGATAATCCCCGACCGCCAGCTTCCTGCGCGCCGCACAGTGCTGTGCCAGTCGCTTGCCGAACGCCGGCTCGAGAAAGATCCGCGTGTCGGCCTGCACCAGGCGCACCCCCGCCAGGCGTCCGGTGTGCAGGTCCTCCGGCACGATACCCTGCAGGCTCAGTCCCAGGGAGATGGATTCGATGTCGTGAAAATCGAAATCCAGCGCCACGTCCAGACGCTCGCCCGTCGTGTCGAAACGGTAGTCGATGCCCAGGTCCAGGGTCACTGTGTCGAAACCCATGGCCTTCAACTGCTCCGCATCGAAACCCAGCGAGTCGCAGGGATCCGGCCATTTCGCACCCTGAGCAAGCAGGGCGGCACGGCGCTGCCGTATACCCTCGATAACCGCCTTCTGCAAAGGCACGCGAATCGACAGGACATCGATGCGCAGGCGTGACGGAATATCCATCTGCTGCCCGCCCCAGTGACCGGGCCTGATAAAAATCCAGGGATCATCCGTCTCGACCCGCACCCGCTCGATCCCGATCGGCGCATCGAAGTCCCTCGGGATCAACTGCAGACCGGTGACCGAGGCCGCTCCCTTGAATTCGGTCTCGATGCCCTGGTAACGGATATCCATCTGCCCGGGCGCCTGTTCCACGATGTCGTCCAGGAACAGCTTGACCCACAGGTACATGATCCCCTTGAACAACAACGGCAGGGCGACCAGCAGCAGAACCTGCGCCAGCAGGGTATTTCTGGTTTTACGTCGCACGGCAGCCTCTCATGTCTGGAATGAAGCGGGTGTCACGGCCGGACCAGCGGCGCCTCCACCGCCTCGCGCTGTTCCGGCCCCAGCAGGGTCTCGATCAGGGTCAGCGCGAAATCCATGGCGGTGCCCGGCCCGCGCGATGTGATGACACTGCCATCGCGTACCACCGGTTGTTCCAGCAGGCGGGTGGCTGGCAGGTCGTCGGCCTGCAACACTCCCGGATAGGCCGTTGCCTGGCGGCCGTCCAGCACCCCGGCGCTGGCCAGCACCTTGGGTGCGGCACAGATGGCGGCCGTATAACGCCCCGCCTCGGCCATGGAACGCGACAATCGCTGGATCCGCGGATCCTCGTCGAGGTGGTCGGCCCCCGGCAGGCCGCCCGGCAGGACGATCATATCGAATGTCTGTTCCTGTACTTCATCCAGGGTGCTGTCCGGCATCAGCACCACACCGCGGCTGCACTTGACCAGGCCTTCATCCAGGCCGGCCGTCACCACTTCGATACCGGCCCGCCGCAGCAGGTCGATAACGGTTACCGCTTCGAGTTCTTCGCAACCTTGTGCAAGGGGGACGAGGACGCGCGCCATGTCCTGCTACTCCTCTGATAGTCGATGATGCGGGACACCGGCTCCAGCTCGATGCCCTGTCGATGTAACAACGGAAGCTCTTTCGCCAGCACCTGCACCGTTTCCGGATAGGGATGGCCAATCGCGATCGCGGCCCCTTTCAGCCGGGCCAGGCGGACGGCCCGGTAGAGCTGCCGGCGAATGATGTCGGGATCACGCTCATTGTCCAGGAACACGTCCCGGGAGGCCGCGGGCACACCGAAATCGACCGCTGTGCGATAGGCACGGGACGCGGCATTGGTTCGACTGTCCACGAAATACAGTCCCCCGTGCTGCTGCAGGCCATGCATGAACCAGCGCATGTTTTTGCCTTCGCGGGTCAGCAGGCTGCCCATGTGATTGTTGACCCCCGAGACATGCGGCACCGACGCCAGGTTGGCCTTCAGTACCGCCTCGAGATCGACACGTGTGTGATCCAGCGACAGTCCGCCGGGGCCCAGCGCACGATGGGCCAGGGAGTCCATGGGTTGATGCAGCATGCTCTCACGCCCCTGGCGCCGGGCATCGTCGGCAATACGCCGGCTCCAGGCAAGACGCGGCAGTATCGAGACGGTCACGGCGGTCGGCAGCTGCAGAACGGCCTGTGCCGGCGGGTAGCTGTTGCCCAGGTCATCGATGATGATGGCCAGTCGCCCGCCGGCCTGTGCCCACGCTGTACTCAGTAGCAGTAACAGCCCGGGCAGCCAGCGCATCAGGTGCTCTCCTTGGAACGCAGTATGGCCAGCCCCTTGAGCAGGTTGAGGGCCTCACTGAGAGGGTAGTCGCGCTCCGCGAGGGGCTTTTGCTTTTTCCCGCTGTCCTTTTCCGCGTCCGTGGCGGGCTTGGCATTGCCGTTGGGGTTGTCCAGGTGATGGGCGAGCTGGGATTCGCGCAGTAGCGGCTCGCGCTTCTTGCCCTCCTGCACCTCGAGTGGCTGCAGGGCGATATCCGGAACGATGCCCTCGGCCTGTATGGAGCGGCCGTTGGGGGTGAAATAACGCGCCGTGGTCAGCTTGATGGCTGTCTTCTCGTTCACCGGCACGATGGTCTGGACCGAACCCTTGCCAAAGGTACGCTGCCCCATGATGACCGCACGCCGGTGATCCTGCAGCGCGCCGGCCACGATCTCGGAGGCCGATGCCGAACCACCGTTCACCAGCACCACCATGGGCACACGCCCGATGATGTCGTCCGGGGCCGCTTCGAAACGCAATTGCGAATCCTGTATCCGGCCCTCGGTATAGACGATGGTCCCGCTTTCAAGGAAGGCATCCGCCACCCCGACCGCGGCCTGCAGCACGCCGCCCGGATTGTTGCGCAGATCCAGCACCAGGCCCTTGAGGGCGCCGCCCGCTGTTTTCTTAAGCCTGGCCACGGCCTTCTGCAGATCATCACTGGTGCGGGCCTGGAACTGGGACAGCCGGACATAGGCAAAGCCCGGCTCGAGCATGCGGCTCTTCACGCTGACCGTCTTGATGATGGCGCGCTCGACCACGACCTTGAACGGCGCCTCGCGCCCTTCGCGCACGATCTGCAGCTCGACCTTGGTACCCGGCTTGCCGCGCATCAGCTTGACTGCCTCATCCAGGGTCAGGCCTTTGACCGCCTGTTCACCAATGCGGATGATGGGGTCGCCCGCCTGTATACCGGCCCGCTGTGCCGGTGTGTCATCGATCGGGGAAACCACCTTGACGAAGCCGTTCTCCATGCCGACCTCGACGCCCAGTCCGCCGAACTCGCCGCTGGTTCCCACCCGCAATTCATTGAATTCGTCTTCGTCCAGGTAGGCGGAATGGGGGTCCAGCCCACTCAGCATGCCGCGAATGGCATCGCGCAGCAGCTTGTGGTCGTCAACCGGCTCGACGTAATCCTGCTTGATGCGGCCAAAGACCTCGGCGAACACCCGCAGGTCGTCGATGGGCAGGGTCTTTTCCCCGGCCGGTCGGGTCTGGGCCTGCGACAGTGCCGAAAAGGCCAGCATCAGCACACCAGCGACGAGCATCAACGAGTAATACGGCTTTTTCATGTTTCCCCTAACCCACAGAACGGCCCTTGGCCCGACGACACCACCTGGCCGGATTGACGGCCTTGCCATGGCGACGGATAGCAAAATAGACGCCGGACGCCTTGCGCCCCCCGGTGCTGCCAGCAGCCGCGACCGGCTCACCTGCCTCGACCCAGTCCCCTGCCTCCTTGAACAGACCCTGGTTGTGTCCGTACAGCGTCATGTAGCCGTCACCATGATCGATGATCAGCAACAGGCCGAAGCCGCGCAGCCAGTCGGCAAAAGCCACACGGCCGGCATGAACGGCATGCACCTCGCGTCCTTCCGGCGCACTGATCATAACACCATCCCAACGCAGCTTACCGATCTTGGGTTCACCGAATGCGTGTCGGATCACACCCCGCAACGGCCAGCGCAAATGGCCTTTGGCCGACGCAAACGGCCGCTGCCCGCCGACATTGGCGGGAATGTCCGCGAGTGCCTCCTGCAGACCGCGCAACAGCGCCTGCAACTGTTTTTCGTTCTTGCGCAGACGGCTCAGGCGCGCACCCTGACCGCGGATCTCGCTGGCCAGCCGGCGCAGCACCTTGCGCCGGACCTGTTGCTGCTGTTCGAGCCCCAGTTTCTGTTGCACCTGCTCGTCGCGCAGACGCTCTAGGCGCGCCTGCTCTTCGCTGATCTCGGTGCGGGTCTGCGCCAGTTCCTGCAGACGTTCCCGGATCAGGCCCATACGCCGCGCCCGTTCCCGGTTCAGGTAATCGTAGTAGGCGAGCATGCGGCTTACCACCGCCGAGTCCTGCTGGTTGAGCAGGATACGCAGCTGCTCCTGGCGCCCCATGGCATAGGCCGCGCGGACCTGGGCCGCAAGCAGGGCCTGCTCCTGGCGCAGCACCCGTTGCTGATCCGCCTCCCGGGCCTGCAGTTCCTGCAGGCGGCGGGTCTTGCGTTTCAGTCGCCCTTTCAGCACCCGCAAACCGCGCGCGAGCCGGCCGATCTTCTGTTCGCTGTCCCTGAGCTGACGGCTGAGGCGGGACTGCTTTCCCCGGGCGCGCTCGATACGGTCCTGCAGATCGGCGATACGCTGGCGCAGTCCCTGCAGTTCCTTTTCCCGCTGCTGGGGTATCGATGAATCGCCGGCCACCGCCATGCCCAGCGGTGCGACGAACATCAGCAGCGCGGCCAGCATGCACGAAAAAGGCAACCACAGTCGGGTGCGGCTGCCTTTCCCTGAACCCGGCATGTCGACTCCCGTACCCGTCAGCTGTCGGTGTCCAGCAGGGAACGCCCCGTCATTTCCTGTGGCTGGGGCAGGCCCATGAGTTGCAGCAGGGTCGGCGCCACGTCGCACAGGGCCCCGTTCTCATGCAGTTTCGTGGCCTGCCTGCCCACGTAGATGAAGGGCACCGGGTTGGTGGTATGCGCAGTATAGGCCTGCCCGATCTCCGGGTTGCGCATCTGTTCCGCGTTGCCGTGATCCGCGGTGATCAGCACCTCGCCCCCGACCTTCAGCGTCGCGTCGACCACCCGTCCGATGCATTCGTCGAGCACCTCGATCGCCTTCACCGCGGCCTCGAAATTACCAGTGTGGCCAACCATGTCGCCATTGGCATAGTTGCAGATGATGGTGTCGTAGGTATCGCCCTCGATCGCCTCGACCAGCTTGTCGGTGACCTCGTAGGCACTCATCTCCGGCTGCAGGTCATAGGTTGCGACCTGCGGCGACGGCACCAGGATCCGGTCCTCGCCATCGTTGGGCTGCTCCACCCCGCCGTTGAAGAAAAAGGTCACGTGGGCGTATTTCTCGGTCTCGGCTATGCGCAGCTGGTGCAGGCCCAGTTTCGAGATGTACTCGCCAAAGGTGTTGTTCAGGCGTTCCGGCGGATAGGCCACCGGTATATCGAAGTCCTTGTTGTACTGGGTCAGGGAGACATACTGGGCCAGCCGGGGGGTGGCCTTGCGTTCGAAGCAGTCGAAATCGGGCTCGATGAAAGGACGGGTGATCTGGCGCGCGCGATCCGAACGATAGTTCGTGTTGATCACCACATCGCCGTCCACCACCTGGCAGGGCGCACCGATCCGGGTCGGCGACACGAACTCGTCGGTCTCGCCGCGCTCGTAGGCCGCATGCAGGGCCGCGATGCTGTCGTCGAAGGCATAATCGCCCTCGCCCAGGGTGATCAGGTCGTAGGCCTTTTTGATCCGGTCCCAGCGGTGGTCCCGGTCCATCGCGAAATAGCGCCCGACCATGGTAGCGAGACATCCTCCGCCCACTGCGTCGAACACCTCGGCCAGTTTTTTCAGCGACGGCTCGGCCGACTTGGGCGGCATGTCCCGACCGTCGAGGAAGGCGTGCACGCAGACCTCTGCGCCCCGCTCCACCGCCAGTTTGACCATGGCATGAATCTGCTCCTCGTGGCTGTGCACACCGCCCGGCGACAACAGGCCCAGGACATGCACCCGGTTGCCGGTGGCAATGGCCGCATCCACGGCGCCCGTCAGGGTCAGGTTGGAATAGAAGGAGCCGGTGCGAATCGAACGGCTGACCCGGGTGAACTCCTGGTACACCACCCGGCCCGCCCCGAGATTCAGATGACCCACCTCGGAATTGCCCATCTGGCCGGCCGGCAATCCCACCGCAGAACCGGAGGTCCGCAGCGCTTCATGAGGGCACTCGCGCCACAGACGGTCCCAGTTGGGCTTCCTTGCGGCGGCGATGGCGTTGGACTCAGTCTTGTCACTCAAACCCCAGCCGTCGAGTATCAACAGGACAGCGGGTCTCACCTTGTTGCTCATACAGTGCTACACCAAAGGGCCGTCAGCGCATGGCGGGGCGACCCCAACCTCATGAATAATATGGATTAAATCGACGTCCGAAGGCTGCTTCAGATGTGACAGGCGAACGCCAATTAAACCACATTCCGCGCGATCGCCGCCATCTCCCCGTCTTTTGCGCAGGGCCCCGTCACCTAAGTTCGCAACTGACTGAAAAGTGGGGCGGGCGGTCTGCTCGGAAAAACGCCGTGAATACATCCATGTAGGCTCTACGACGGCATCCCTGCCGCCGAAGTTTTCCGAGCAGACCACCCGCCTCACCCAAGGTTAGATGCCGTTTCCCCTGGTCTTTTGCGAGGATAAACCCCATTTTGGCGACAATTAAAGAAAAAAGTTAGCGTTGGGACGGGATATCCTGTTTAATTGATGGTTGATAATTAAATAATGATGTAGGAATGCACTGATAAATCGGTCACGCCTGCCGCCGCGGCCCGGAAAAAGGGGGATACCGGACGACCATGAACCAAGACAACGACAACGACCTTCCGTTGCTGCAGGACGATGACGATATCGACCGCGCCTCGCGCGCGCTCAAGGCCATGTCGCACCCACTGCGGCTGAAGATCCTGTGCACCCTGGGCGACCAGGAGGTCAGCGTGCAGGACATCGTCGAGCGGGTCGGGACCTCCCAGAGCAACATCTCGCAACACCTTGCTATCCTGCGCGATAAAGGTATCCTCACCTCCCGCAAGGACGCCAACCGGGTCTTCTACCGGGTCAGTGACAACCGTACCCTTGCCCTGATCGGCATGATGCGCGAAGTCTTCTGCTCCAGCGGACACTGAAGGCCCCGCCCGGGCAGCCGGGCCGGCCCTTACCAGATCAACCGGGAAACGGGATCGCCACGGCGTCCCGTTTCGTCGTCATTATGAGGACATTTACTCACGATGGAACAATACCTCGAGTTCGCGACTCATCATCCCTGGCTGATCACGGCCTTTCTGGTGATTCTCGCTGCCCTGCTCTGGCACCTGATTGCCGACCCCGGCGGCAAGTACAACATCGACCCGGTGGAAGCCACGATCAAGATCAACCACGAACAGGCGCTTGTGCTCGATACCCGTTCCATGAAGGAATTCTCCGATGGCCATATCCTGCACGCGGAGAACATCCCGCTGAATGCCCTGGGCAACCAGCTGCAAAAGCTGGAAAAGTACAAACAGCGGCCCATCATCGCAGTCTGCCGCAGCGGCTCGCGCTCCGCCGCGGCCTGCAGCGTGCTGCGCAAGGCCGGATTCGAACAGGTCTACAACCTGCGCGGAGGCATGCTGGCATGGGAGAATGCCGGCCAGCCAGTCAAACGAAAGTAACCACGGAAAACCATCATGTCCGAACAAGCCAACAATGAACCGCAATTCGCCATCCAGCGGATCTATATCAAGGACCTGTCCTTCGAATCCCCCAATGCACCCACCGCATTCGTGCAGAACTGGACCCCGGAGATCAGCGTCGGTCTGCAGACCCAGATCAACACCCTGGACGAGAACAACTACGAGGTGGTGCTGACCGTCAACGTCGAGGCCAAGCACGAGGACAACACCATCTATCTGGTCGAGGTCCAGCAGGCGGGCATCTTCCTGGCCAACAACATCCCGCAGGAACAGCTCGGTCCGCTGCTGGGCATCGGCGCGCCGAATGCCCTGTTCGCCTATGCCCGCGAGGTGGTATCGGATCTCACCACCCGCGGCACCTTTGCCCCCTTCGTCCTGCAGCCTGTCAATTTCGAGGCCATGTATGCGCAACAGGCGGCGCAGGCGCAGGAACAGCAGCAGACCGAACACTGACCCTTGAACGGCAGCGGCGACACCATCGGCGTTCTCGGCGCGGGGTCCTGGGGGGCGGCGCTGGCGATCGAGCTGGCCAGGCACCAGCCGGTGGTGCTCTGGGCCCATACCCGCGAAGAGATCGAGCGGCTCAGGCTGGATGGGGAAAATCGCCAGTACCTGCCCGGCATCCCCTTCCCCAAAGAGCTGGATCTGAGCAGTGATCTGCAGGACACAGTGGCCCGATCGCAGGAGATCCTGGTGGTGGTGCCCAGTCATGCATTTGCCAGCGTGTGCCAACAGGTGGCAGGCATCCGGCCCGACCTTCCTTCGCTGAGCTGGGCCACCAAGGGCTTCGACCCCACCAGCGGGGATCTGCTGAGCCGGGTGGCCGGGGAATACCTTCCGCAGGCCTCGCTGGCGGTGCTTTCCGGTCCCACCTTCGCCGGCGAAGTCGCGCGGGGCCTGCCCACCGCCATCACCGTCGCCTCCGACAGCGAATCGCACGCAACCCGGATCGCCGGCTACCTGCGCAGCGAACACTTCCGGCCCTACACCTCGAAAGACATCGTGGGGGTCCAGGCCGGCGGGGCCTGCAAGAACGTGATGGCGATCGCAGCCGGCATCTCGGACGGTCTCGGTTTCGGCGCCAATGCCCGCGCCGCGCTCATCACCCGCGGGCTGTCCGAGATCACCCGGCTCGGTCTGCGGCTCGGTGGCCACAGCGACACCTTCATGGGGCTGGCCGGGCTGGGTGACCTGGTACTCACCTGCACCGACAACCAGTCGCGTAACCGGCGCATGGGGCTGGCGCTCGCCGGGGGAAAGGACATCGAACAGGCACGCAGGGAGATTGGCCAGGAGGTCGAGGGGATAAACACCGCGCGCGAGGTGCGGCACAAGGCGCGCGAACTGGACGTGGAGATGCCCATCACCGAGCAGACCTACCGGGTACTGTTCGAGGGCCTCGATCCGCGCGAGGCGGTGCACAACCTGCTGTCGCGCCAGACCCGGGCGGAATGAGCATTAACCCGGATATTTCACAAAGGCGGACGGAATGTTCGATTATTACTTAATTGAATAAGGAGAATAGCCGGCCTATTTGACGAGTTCGATAAGTTCAGTTGATCGCTATCCGCGGATTTGCAGCCGGACAGCGTCGAGTCCGACAGGCTGTTAAGTCACGAAGCCACTTCCCGCCGCACCTTGACTTTAGTATATTAGCGTGCTCTAATTAACGTATATCAAATACAGGCCCGGGACCACCGAATCATGCTCAGATCCATCCGCCGCACCTTCTCCCTGAAGTTCCGCAACCGGATCTTTGTGTGCCTGCACAACGACCGGCTTCCCAGCGCCCTGCGCAAGCGCGTCCAGCCGTGGGTATTCTGCTGCTTCGCCTGCTGGATCGACCATATCAGCCCCGAAAAACCGGCCTGATTCCCAGCCCGACCCCAAATAGTTCACCCGGTCACCGGGCCAGCGCAAAGCCCTGCTGCCGCCAGACCTCGTACACCAGCACCGCGACGCCGTTGGACAGGTTCAGACTGCGCTGGCCCGCACGCATCGGCAGGCACACCACCTGCTCCGGCGCCAGATCCTGCAGCACCGCCCGTGGCAGGCCCCGCGTTTCCGGACCGAACAGAAAGGCGTCACCGGCACGGTAGCCCGGCCTGTCGTAACGGGTGGTTCCCCGCGTCGATACGCCAAACAGGCGCGATGGCCGTACCTGCTGCACGAATTGCGACAGATCACGGTAGCAGCGCACCTCGGCAAACTCGTGGTAATCCAAACCGGCATGCCGCAGGCGTTTGTCATCCAGCTCGAAACCCAGTGGCTCGATCAGATGCAAAGAACTGCCGGTGTTCGCGCACAGGCGTATGATATTGCCCGTGTTGGGCGGTATTTCCGGCTGATACAGGACGACATGGAACAACGTGAGGACTTCTCCGGCCGATGACAACGACAGACCCCCGCCTGCACCTGGAATTCTGTGGCCTGCATTTCAACAGTCCCCTGGTACTGCTTTCCGGCTGCGTCGGGTTTGGCGAAGAGTACACACGCGTGCAGGGATTCTCCAATCGGGACTGCGGTGCGGTCTGCCTCAAGGGGACCACCGGCACCGCCCGACCCGGCAACCCGCCGCACCGCGTCTACGAGACCCCTGGCGGCATGCTCAATGCCATCGGCCTACAGAACCCCGGCGTGGAGCGCGTGGTCGACGGGATCCTGCCAGGCCTCGATTTCGACGAGACCCGCTTCATCGCCAATGTCTCCGGCTCGACCATCGAGGAATATATCGCGGTTACGCAGCGCTTCGACGACTCGCCGATCGACGCCATCGAGATCAACATCTCCTGTCCCAACGTGAAGGAGGGCGGCGTGGCCTTCGGCAATGACCCGGACATGTCTGCGCGCGTGGTGGAGGCCTGCCGCCAGGTTACCGACAAGCCCCTGATCACCAAGCTGTCGCCCAACCAGACCGATATCGCGGAGAATGCGCGCCGCTGCATCGAGGCCGGCTCGGACGCCTTCGCAGTCATCAATACCCTGATGGGCATGGCTATCGATATCGAGGCCCGCCAACCAGTGATCGGCAACAACCAGGGCGGCCTCTCCGGTCCGGCGATCAAGCCGGTGGCGGTGCTCAAGACCCACCAGGTCTACCAGGTGACACGCGAACACGGTATCCCCATCATCGGCCAGGGCGGTGTCGCAAGTGCCGAGGACGCCATCGAGTTCCTGCTCGCGGGCGCCAGCGCCGTGGGCGTCGGTACCGCCCTGTTCTATGACCCGCTGATCCTGCCCAGAATCAACCAGGGCATCCTGGACTACCTCGAACGCCATGACCTGGAGCGGGTCTCGCAGGTCACCGGTGCACTGCAGCTGAACGAATCCCGCCCGGTGTGCGGCTGCTGACAGGATCCCGTCATCTAAGTTCGTAACTCACTGAAAAGTAGGGCGGGTGGTCTGCTCGGAAAACTTCGACGGCAGGGATGCCGTCGTAGAGCCTACATGGATGTATTTACGGCGTTTTTCCGAGCGGACTGCCCGCCCTACCCGGATTAGATAACGTTACCCTGCGGCTACTGAAGCGGCCACTGTCAACCCAATTCTAAAATGTCCCCTTTTCTCCCAAGCTGAAATGTCCCCTTGGTGAGTCCGGGGTCATGAGGGGACGAGGGGGCGCCTCATCTCCAGGGATGGTCCGGTGCAGGCCTG
>JAKRWE010000059.1 GCA_024712425.1 Chromatiales bacterium | reverse complement strand
TCAGGCCAGACTCGGAATTGGGATCCCGTTGGGTCGGTCGCATTGAATCCGGAACGTAACAACGAAGAAAAGTGTCGCGCCGCATGATCGAAAAGGCGACATCTATCTTGACAAATACCGCAAGACCATCCAACTCAACCGCAGGACCCACAGGCCTGCACCGGATCATCCCTGGAGATGAGGCGCCCCCTCATCCCCTCATGACCCCGGACTCACCAAGGGGACATTTCAGCTTGGGAGAAAAGGGGACATTTTAGAATTGGGTTGACATAGGATTCGGCATAGTACTTGACCCAGATCAAAACAATGGGTTAGATTCGGGCCAAAGAAGAAGGCTCTGTTCCAGTTAAGTGTGAGACTTTCCCTAAGTTTTTGTTTTATGTAGGTCGGACTTCAGTCCGACATGTTGGGCTAAAGCCCGACCTACAAGGACTTACAGTGCCCTGGCCCTGATTTTCATCACTTAACTGGAACAGAGCCAAGAAGAAAGACCCCCCGTTTAGAGAAGGGAACAAACAACAACCACCGTCAGATCTGGAGGAATTGGATGAGCAATCTGAAGTGCGCCTTTAGCGTGTCATGGACCAGCGGTATCGTGGCCGCTGTCATCACTTGGCTTTTGTATACCTTTATCGACCCGGCCATGCTCGTGCATGCAATGAATATCGACATGCCAGTGGCGGATTTCCGCATCCAGTTGTATGCGGTGACCTTCCTCCTGATATGGGTGCTACTGAATGTGTCCGTCTACCTGAACTGCTATTTCAACAACCTGCGCAATTCCCCGCCCAATGGCGGTTCCACGGGGGGCTAGGGCCTTCCCGCACCGGCTTGTCGGTTGGCGGGGCCGCGTTCAATGGGATGCTTCGTTACCCCCGGAGGCCTGCGCCGGGCTAGGATTCGGGTATTGAGATACACCCGTTGGAGCCCCGATGTCCCAGACCAGTACCCTGTTTATCGTATCCGCGCCATCCGGCGCCGGAAAGACCAGCCTTCTGCGCGAGCTGCTCCGGCATGACGCGCAGTTGAGCCTGTCGGTTTCCCATACCACCCGCGCCATGCGCCCGGGCGAGGAGGATGGGGTCCATTATCATTTCGTCGACGTGCTGACCTTTGAACAGCTCGTGGCGGAAGGCGTCTTCATCGAGCACGCCCAGGTGTTCGACAACTACTACGGCACCTCGGAACAGGCGGTGCGTGATCAGCTCGCCGCTGGGCAGGACGTGGTGGTGGAGATCGACTGGCAGGGGGCGCAGCAGGTGCGCAGGCGTTTCTCCGGGGCGGTATCCATCTTCATCGTGCCGCCCTCGATAGAGGCACTGCGGGAGCGCTTGTCCGGGCGCGGCCAGGACAGCGAGGAGATCATCGAGCGGCGCATGCGCGATGCGCGCGCGGAACTGTCGCATTACCCCGAATACGATTACCTGGTGGTGAACGATGTCTTCGAGGAGGCGCTGCAACAGCTGGGTTGCATCGTGACCGGGGAGCGGCTGCGCATGGCGCGTCAGACGCTGCGCTACGAGACCGCCCTGGAAGGCATGTTGACCGGAGACTGATAGCCAGCCCCACCCGCCTCACCCAGGTTGGATGACCTGAGAGCCATTATCCTGGCCACCCGGGCGGAGAATCGGTTACAATTGGCCGCTATCCCTTGCGGAAACTGGATTTTTGGAGAGAAGCTGTCATGGCCCGTATTACCGTCGAAGACTGTCTCGATCACCTCGACAACCGTTTTGATCTCGTGCTGATGGCCGCCAAGCGCGCACGTCAGCTGGCCAATGGTGTCGAGTCGCTGGTGCCGTGGGAGAACGACAAGCCCACGGTGGTCGCGTTGCGCGAGATCGCTGAAGGCCTGATCACGCCGGACATCCTCGAGGAGCCGGAGCAGAGCGAGGAGTCCATCGACGACGAACTGGCGGCCGCGCTGGCCGACCAGTTGGACATGGTCGAGGAGCCGCAGGACGAGTCCTGAGTCCGGCCGGTGTCACGCGACGCTGCTGATCCCCCCATTCAACAGGCCTCGGGCGAGGTCTCCGCTGCGGTTGCCGCCGAGCAGCGTTTTCTCGTCAGTGATCTTTGCGGAGAGCTGGAGTATTACCTGAGCTCGGAGCAGGTGAGCGAGGTCTATCGCGCCTACCTGTTCAGCGCCGAGGCGCACGAAGGGCAGAAGCGCCTCTCGGGCGAGCCCTATGTCTATCATCCGATCGCCGTGGCGCGTATCCTCGGGCGCCTGCACATGGACCACAAATGCCTGATGGCGGCCCTGCTGCACGATGTCATCGAGGATACGGGCATCTCCAAGGAGCGGCTCGCCGAGGAGTTCGACGAAGAGATCGCCGAGCTCGTGGACGGCGTCTCCAAGCTGACCCACCTGAATTTCCGTTCGCGTGCCGAGGCGCAGGCGGAGAATTTCCGCAAGATGCTCCTGGCCATGACCCGGGATATCCGGGTCATCCTGATCAAGCTGGCCGACCGCCTGCACAACATGCGTACCCTCGGGGTCATGAAACCGGGCAAGGCACGGCGTATCGCGCGCGAGACGCTGGAGATCTATGCGCCCATCGCCAACCGCCTGGGCATCAACAGTATCCGTCATGAGCTCGAGGATCTCGGCATGGCGGCCTACTGGCCGTGGCGGGACCGGGTCCTGCGCGGGGCCCTGAAACGGCTGTGCGGCAACCGTCGCGAACTGGTCGAGGACACCGAGAAGGTCATCGCCGACCGTCTCCAGCAGGAGGGTTTCGAGGCCGAGGTCAGCGGGCGCCAGAAGCGCGTCTACAGCATCTACCAGAAGATGCGCGAGAAGCACCTGTCCCTGTCTGAGATCGCGGACGTGTTCGCCTTCCGTATCGTGGTCGACAGCGTGGATACCTGCTACCGGGTGCTGGGTGCGGTGCACAATCTGTACCGGCCGATGCCCGGCCGGTTCAAGGACTATATTGCCATCCCCAAGGCAAATGGATACCAGTCGCTGCATACGGTGCTGTTCGGACCGCAGGGTATCCCCATCGAGATCCAGATCCGTACCCGGGAGATGCACAGCGTGGCCGAGGAAGGGATCGCGGCGCACTGGCAGTACAAGGGGGCGCCCAGCGGCAGCCTGAGTTCGGACGCCGCGGCGGAGTGGCTGCGCAACCTGCTGGAGGTCCAGAAGCGCTCCGGTGATTCGATGGAATTCCTCGAGCACGTCAAGGTCGACCTGTTCCCGGACGAGGTCTACGTGTTCACCCCGCGCGGCAAGATCATCGTGCTGCCCAAAGGCGCGACGGTGGTCGATTTCGCCTATGCGGTGCATTCCGATGTCGGCAACCAGTGCGTCGCGGCCCGGGTGGACCGGCGCCTGGCGCCGTTGCGCACGCGTCTGCACAGCGGCCAGACGGTGGAGATCATCACCAAGCCGGACGCGCGCCCCAATCCGGCCTGGCTCAATTTCGTGGTGACCGGCAAGGCACGCGCCACTATCCGTTCCTACCTCAAGCGCCTGGAGCGGCGCGAGGCGGGAGAGCTTGGCCGGCGCCTGCTGGAACGCGAACTGGAGATGCTGAACAGCCGCCTGGAGGACGTCGGCCAGGAGGAGCTGCAGGATGCAATCCAGGAGCTGGGCCACAAGGACTTCGATGAGCTGGTGCAGCAGATCGGGCTTGGCAACCGCATGGCGCGCCTGGTGGCGCGCCTGCTGGTCATGCATGACCATAGCGAGGCGGAGGAGGGCGAGGCCAGCGGCTCGTTGACGATCAAGGGCAGCGAGGGCCTGGTGGTGCACTTCGCCAAGTGCTGTGGCCCCATTCCCGGCGATCCGGTGGTCGCCATCTTCAGCCCCGGGCGCGGGATGGTGGTGCACCACCAGTCGTGCCCGAACCTGGGCGATTTCCGGCGCCAGGGACAGAGCTGGATCGATGTCGAGTGGGCGGACCAGGTGGAGGGCGAATTCTCCACCACCATCCGCGTGGACGCGGGCAATCAGCGTGGCCTGCTGGCCACCGTGGCGACCGCGATCGCGGAAGAGGGATCCAATATCGAGGACGTGCGCAGCGAGGAGCGGGACGGTCTGAGTACCAGTCTGCGCTTCACCATTACGGTACACGACCGCAAGCAGCTGGCCGCGATCTTCCGCCGCATCCGCGGCATAGATTCGGTCTTGAGGGTCGCCCGCCTGATCGGTTGAGCGCGCTGTCTCAGGCGTCCTTCGCGCTTGTCTTGCGCCGCTCGCGTACGGCCTCGGCCAGTTGTTCGAGCAGCGGCTCGCTGTTGTCCCAGTCGATGCAGGCGTCGGTGATGCTCTGGCCGTAGGTGAGTTCCCTGCCGGGCACCAGGTCCTGGCGGCCGCCAACTAGGTGGCTTTCGATCATCGCGCCCATGATGTCCCGGTTGCCACGCCGGATCTGCCCCGCCACGTCGCGTGCCACATCGGCCTGCTTTTCGTGCTGCTTGCGGCTGTTGGCGTGGCTGAAGTCGATCATCAGGTTGGGTCGCAGGCCGGCCTGGCGCATCTGCTCTGCCGCCTCGGCGACCGACTCCTGGTCGTAATTGGGGCGTTTGCCGCCGCGCAGGATGATATGGGTGTCGTGATTGCCGGTGGTGCTGAAGATGGCCGAATGGCCGACCTTGGTCAGCGACATGAACACGTGCGGCCGCTCGGCGGCGCGCATGGCGTCGATGGCGATACGGATGGTGCCGTCGGTGCCGTTCTTGAAACCGACCGGGCAGGAGAGGCCGGAGGCCAGTTCGCGGTGGCCCTGGCTCTCGGTGGTGCGCGCGCCGATGGCGCCCCAGGCGATCAGATCGGCGATGTACTGCGGGCTGATCAGGTCGAGAAACTCGGTGCCGGCTGGCAGCCCCATCTCGTTGACATCCAGCAACAGCTTGCGACCGCGCTGGAGGCCCTCGTTGATATCGAAGGTCTCGTTCAGGTGCGGATCGTTGATCAGTCCCTTCCAGCCCAGCGTGGTGCGTGGCTTCTCGAAGTAGACCCGCATGATGATCTCGAGATCGTCACGCAGCCGGTCACGTACAGGCTTCAGGCGCTGCGCATACTCGATGGCGGAGGCAGGATCGTGCACCGAACACGGGCCGATGATGACCACCAGGCGGTCGTCATCGCCGTGCAGGATGCGGTGGACCGCGCTGCGCGCGTCGGCCACGGTGCGCGAGGCCTGCTCCGTGATCGGATAGCGGGCATGGACCTCGGAGGGCGGGGCCACCTCGGTAATCTGCTTGATGCGAAGGTCGTCTGTCTGGTGCATTTCCAATCCTCGAAAGGCGGCATTATAGCGGTGCGGCAGGCGAGGAGTCTGTCGGATTTGACCGATCGTTGCGAAAATCCGTGGGGGCGAATCAAATACGCTTATCGGACGAGGCGAATAGTGGACCTTTGTAGCCTCCGTCAGCCCCGGCGCTTTGCCCGCCGGTGCCAGCCACACGGCCAGTCCCTGGGCGTTGAGGGTGATATCCCCCGCATATATGGCTTCGGCCTCGCTGCGCCCGATACCGGCGTGGGCCATGGCTCCCTCCACCAGCAGTCGGCCCAGGCTGGCCTGCCAGGCCTCGGGATCGAAGGCCACCGGGGTGGTGGCCACGATGTAGGGATCGGGTCGGGCCAGTTCGCGGTAGCCGAGGCCGAAGGCATCACCGGTAAACAGCCAGCCGCTGGCCTCGTCGAATACGCAGCCGTGGTGATTGGCGTGGCCCGGGGTATGGATATAGCGCAGGGAGCGGTTGCCGAGCGGGAATGCCTGTCCATCGTCTGCCGCGATACAGCGCGATTCGGGGACGGGTGTCAGGGTGCCGAAGTCACGGGCGAAGGCCGCTTCACCGTAGACCGCAGTGGCTCCCGCCTGCAGTTTCGAGGGGTCGATCATGTGCGGCAGGCCTTTCGGATGGGTGGCCAGGCTCGCATTGGGACATAGCGCCATCAGCTGCCCGGAGGCCCCGGCATGGTCGAGGTGGACATGGGTGGGGATGATCCAGCGTACCTGCTCGGGTTGTGCGCCCAGTGACTCGATGGCGGCCCGTACCTGGGGAATGTTGTGCTGGGTGCCGTTGTCTATCAGCGCCAGTTCATCGCCGTCCTGAACCAGGTAACAGGCGGCCAGTGCAGGACGGTACAGCCGGCAATCGATCAGGGTGGTGCCCTGGCCGATGGATTCGAACAGCTTCTCGTTCATCGTCGGTTTCCATTCAGTTGCTGGATGACGGAAGCCAATTATGGCTGATCAGGCGCGAGCCGTGGTGGCCGTATGCGAAGCGGCTGAGCGCGACGTTGTCCACTGCGGCGCGGTACCAGGCCGCCGGCGGCGCCTGCAGTACGTGTCCCAGGGTGGCGCGGATCACCCCGGCGTGGGCCACCACCAGCAGGTGCTGCCCCGGGTGATCGCGTGCCAGCCGCTCGAACACCGCTGCGACCCGCTGACCGAAGTCCTCCAGGGGGCTCTGCGCCTGCCGGGCGGTCGTGCACCGGGTCGGCGTAGAAGGCGGGGTATTCGTCGGCGCACTCGGCCAGCAGTTGGGCCCGGGTGTGGCCCTCCCAGTCGCCGAAACCAACTTCACGCAGGTCGTTCTCGATGCTGACGGGCAGGCCCCGTTCCGCGCCCAACCAGTGGGCGAAGTCCGCGCAGCGCGCGAGCGGCGAGCTCACGATCCGGTCCCAGCCACCGAGCTCCGCGACAGTCGCGCGCATCTGCGCCCAGCCGGTCCCGCTCAGCGGATCGTCGATGCGGTGCCTGCGGTAACGGCTGCCGCCCTCGGGCAGGCCGTGGCGCAGGTAGTCGAGACGGGTGCTTGCATCGTTCATTGTTCGAGGTCGTTTCATTCGCTCTTGTACGTCGTAGCCTGGATGGAGGCCGAAGGCCGTAATCCGGGGTCGATTGCTACCTTGGCTTCCGCACACACCGTGCCAACGCAATCATGCCTGGGGGGAGCTCAAAGCCTTTTCCGCAGCACCAGCAGCAACAGCACCCCCAGGCCCAGCGCTCCGCCCATCAGCAGCACCCGGGTCCAGTTGCCGTCCTCCAGGGCCTCGCCCACCAGCATGCCGGGCGTGAGATAGGCGGGCGCCCACAGCAGCGCCGACAGGATGTTGGCGGCATAGAAGCGGCGGGGGGGCATGTCCATCAGCCCGGCGATCAACGGCACGACGGCGCGGATGGGGCCGAAGAAGCGGCCCAGCATGATGCTCAGGTCGCCCCATTTTTCGAAGAACTCGTGGCCGCGGCGCGGGTGGTCCGGGTGCAGGCGGAACCAGCGCCAGCGCCCGGCCAGGTAGTCGAAATGGTGGCCCAGGGCGTAGCTCAGGCCATCGCCGAGGATGGCCCCGGCCACCGCCCAGGCGCAGCTGCTCCAGAAGTCCAGCACCCCGGCGCCGATCAGCGAGCCGGTGCCGAGCAGGATCATCACGCCCGGCACCAGCACACCGACGATGGCCAGCGATTCGGCCAGCGACACCAGGAAGATCACCCCGCCCGCGTATTCCGGGTTGCGGGTAATCCAGTCGAGCAGGGACTGGAAGGTCTCAATCAAGAGAGGCGGGCGAACACGCGCTGCGCGGCCCCGATGGTCTGCTCCAGGTCCTCGGTGCTGTGCGCGGCCGAGACGAAGCCGGCCTCGAAGGCGGAGGGTGCGAGGTACACGCCCTCGTCGAGCATGCCGTGGAAGAAGTGTTTGAAGTAGTCCTGGTCGCAGGCGGTGGCGCCGGCGAAATCGCTGACCCGGCCCGCGTCGGTGAAGAACGGGCCGAACATGCCGCCCACATGGTTCTCGGTCATGGGCACGCCGGCGCTGCGCGCAGCCGAGGTGATGCCCGCCACCAGGGCTTCGACCTTGCTGCCGAGTTCCTCGTAGAAGCCGGGCTGGCTGACCAGTTCCAGGGTCTTGAGGCCGGCGGCCATGGCCACCGGGTTGCCGGACAGGGTGCCGGCCTGGTAGACCGGGCCGAGCGGGGCGATCTTCTCCATGATCGCGCGCTTGCCGCCGAAGGCGCCGACTGGCATGCCGCCGCCGATCACCTTGCCCAGGGTGGTGAGGTCGGGGGTGACGCCGTACAGCCCCTGAGCGCCGCCGGGGCCGACCCGGAAGCCGGTCATCACCTCGTCGAAGATCAGCACGCTACCGTGCTTATCGCACACCTCGCGCAGGGTCTCGAGGAAGCCCTCGACCGGCGGAATGCAGTTCATGTTGCCGGCCACCGGCTCGACGATGATGCAGGCGATTCGGTCACCCAGCTCGGCGAAGGTGTCGCGCACCTGCTGCGCATCGTTGTACTGCAGGGTCAGGGTGTGTTCGGCGAGCGAGGCCGGCACCCCGGGAGAGGACGGCTCGCCCAGGGTCAGGGCGCCGGAGCCGGCTTTGACCAGCAGCGAGTCGGAGTGCCCGTGGTAACAGCCCTCGAACTTCACGATCTTGTCGCGCCCGGTATAGCCGCGCGCGAGGCGGATCGCCGACATGGTGGCCTCGGTGCCGGAGGAGACCATGCGCACCAGCTCGATCGACGGCACCAGCTCGCACACCTTGTCGGCCATTTGGCTCTCGATCTCGGTGGGGGTGCCGAAGGACAGGCCGCGGCGTGCGGTCTCGACCACGGTCTCGATCACCTCGGGATGGGCGTGGCCGAGGATCATCGGGCCCCACGAACCGACGTAGTCGATGTAGCGCCTGCCATCCGGGTCGAAGATGTAGGCGCCGCTGGCATGGTCGACGAACACCGGCTCACCACCGACCCCCTTGAAGGCGCGTACCGGCGAGTTCACTCCGCCGGGGATGTGTTGTTGGGCGTGTTGAAAACGTTGGCTGGCGTCGCTCATGCGGGATTCTCCGGATCTTCTCTGAATAGCTTGCTGATCGTGCGGGCGGCCGTGGCGACATCGTCTGCGCCGAACACACCGCGAATAACGGCGAGCATGTCCGCGCCGGCATCGATCAGTGGGCGGCCATTCTGCGCAGTAATACCCCCGATCGCAACCAGTGGGCAGTCGAGCGCGGCCCGCGCCTCGCTCAGCAGGAAGGGGTGGGCCTGCAGCGCGTCCGGTTTGCTGTCCGAACGGAAGAAGCGCCCGAATGCCACGTAATCGGCGCCGCCGCTGCGCGCGCTGATCGCGCGTTCGATGCGGTTGTAACTGGAGACCCCGATGATGGCCTCATCGCCGAGCAGGCGGCGGGCCTGGGCCAGGTCGGCGTCGTCCTGGCCGATGTGGACCCCTGCGGCACCGATCCGGTGGGCCAGTTCGATGTCATCATTGATCAGCAGCGGGATGCCCTGCGCCCGGCACACGTCCAGTATGGCACGTGCCTCCTGCTCGCGGCGGTCTCGCTCATCCCCTTTGTCGCGGTACTGGATGACCCGCGCGCCTCCCGCGATCGCCCGCTCGACCTGGTGCTGGATGCCGTCGCCCCGCAGCGCGGCATCGGTAATGGCGTACAGGCCGTAAAAGGGATAGCCCTTGATGGTCCGCTTCATGGCAGGGGGATCCGCCGCTTGGGCAGGTACTGACCCTTGCCCGGGCGGGTGGCCTGTTGCAGGGTCTGCCAGGTCCAGTCCAGGGCCTGTTCGACCGCTGTCTCGAGCGGCAGCCCCAGGGCCAGGTTGCACGCGCTGGCGCTGGCCAGGGTGCAGCCCGAGCCGTGGTAGTGGTTGGGTAACAGGGGCTGCTCGAAGTCCCTTGCGCCCCGGCTGTCCAGCAGGCGGTGCCGAACCCGGCCCGATTCGGCCTCGTCCGCGCCGGTCAGCAGCAAGTGGTCGCAGCCGGCGTCCAGCAGCTGCTGTGCGGCCCGGTCGGTATCCGCTTGGTTCGCGAGGCGGCGCGCCTCCGCGCGGTTGGGGGTGAGCAGGGTGACCGCGGGCAGCAGGCCGCTGTGGATCCCGGCGATCAGGGCCTCGTCGGCCAGGTCCTGCCCGCCACCGGCGGCCAGAACGGGATCCAGGACCAGCGGGAAGTCCGCGATCCGTTCGCCCAACAGCCGTGCGATGCCCGGGCTGCCGATCAGTCCGATCTTGACCACCTCGGGCGTCACGTCCTGCAACAGGCAGTCGAGCTGCGCCTCGAATGTGGCCTCCTCCTGGGGATGCAGTGCGCGGATATTCGAGCTGTCCTGCGTGGTCAGGCAGGTGACCAGGCTGAAGGCCTGGCAGCCGTGCGCCTGGGCGGTCTCGATGTCAGCCTGGATACCGGCACCCCCGGAAGGGTCGTGGCCGCCGATGAAGAGGATTTGCGGGGCATGGGACATGCCGTGATACTACTACAGCCCCGTTCGTGGATGGGGAAACGCGGGCTGTGCGTCCGGCTGCAGCCCGGAAAATCTGGTCTACACTGAATGACATTACCCGCCGCACCACGATGCCGCGGAGGAGGTGCTCATGTCAGAAGAAGGGGCCGTACGCCACCTGACCAGGGTGGCGCGTGAATACTGCGCTTTCATAGAATCCTTCGATTCTACGGAAGATGCGGATTTTTCGTTGTTTATTATGCAGTTGAGTACGCTTTTGCCGCGCCTGCACAGTGCGGTGAGCGCGCTTGCGGACGCCGAGGTGACAGAGGATCTGCTGGCCGGAATCGACCCGGAACGGCGCTTCTCCCTGTACAGCCGCCTGCACAAGGCCTTCGGGGACATGGATGCCTACTGGATGGAGTTCGATGTGGCGCGTGACTGGCAGGATAAGAGCGGCAGCCTGGCCGATGACCTGGCGGATATCTACTGGGAACTGAAAACCGGCCTGGAGCGGCTCGAAACCGAGCAGACGCCCCTGCCGACCCTGCGCTGCTGGGGGGCCGGTTACCGCATGCACTGGGGGCAGCACCTGGTGGACGCGGAGCGCCACCTGTATGGCCTGCGGGCACGGCAGCGGTTGTAAATCGGAGTTGGTGCTACAATATAACGTTTACCGACTTTGCAAGATTTGAGGTAACAGCGAAATGAGCAGTGCACTGACCGATGCCGAACTGACCCTGACCACGCCGGCGCAGGGCAAGATGGCCGAGTTGCTGGGCCAGGTGGAAGACAACGTCGAGGGCATCCGCGTGTTTGCAACACCGGGCGGCTGCAGCGGCGTGAGCTTCGGCATGACCTTCACCGACCAGCTGAACGAAGACGACCACGTGCGCGACTACGAGAGCGTCAAGGTGATCGTGGACCCGGCCACCCTGGAGCATATCCGTGGTGTCGAGATCGACTTCGTGGGCGATGGCGCCGATGCGCGCTTCGTGTTCAACAATCTGCAGCCGACCGGTGGTGGCTGTGGCACCTGTGGCTCGCAGGGCGGCTGTTCCTGAGCCGTTTCAGCGAACCCGAAAAAACCGCCTGGCTGGCGGTTTTTGTGTCTGATATTCGCTGAGGATGGCGCGATTGCGTGAGTTGCTGGTTCATGCCGGGGAGGCGGTCCCGGCGCGGACGCTGGCGCAACGGGTGGAGGCCATGTGCGCGCAGCTGCGGGCGACCGGCGTATGCGCAGGGCAGATCCTGGCCCTGTTCGCAGACGATGCCCTGCGCACCGTGGCCCTGCGCCATGCCCTGCAGCGTCTGGGTGCGGGGTTGCTGCCGCTGGCCCCTTCCCTGTGCAAGGGCCCGCCGCCGCTGTCCCAATGGGGTGTCGAATGGCTGTGGGAACGCGGGCAGCCACGAGCGGTGTGCGGCGATCATCCTGCGAACGCTCCGGATACGGCCCTGTTGCTCATGACCAGCGGGTCATTGGGGGAGCCGAAGGGGGGTCATGCTGTCGGAGGGGGCCCTGCGGGCCGCGGCACGGCGTGCGAACCAACGCCTGGGGGTGGAGGATGGCGACACCTGCCTGCCCTTCCACCACATGGGCGGACTGGCCATCGTGGAGCGTTGCCGCCAGGCCGGTTGCGGCCTGTGGTTGCAGGAGGGATTCGACGTGGCCGCGGTGGCGGCTGCACTGGCGGGTGGGTGGGTCACCCACCTGTCGCTGGTGCCGGGCATGCTGTGGCGCCTGCTGGAGGCCGGGGTGGAGCCGCCGCCCTCGCTGCGGATGGTGCTGATCGGCGGGCAGGCCCTTTCCCCGGCGCTGGCGATGCGTGCCCACGAGATGGGCTGGCCCCTGTACGTCTCCTATGGCGCGAGCGAGACCGGCGGGATGATCGCGTGCGAATCCGGAGCGGGGGCCGGGACCGTTGCGGGCCGGGTCGGTGCGCTGTTGCCGGATGTGCGGATACGCAGTGACGAGTCAGGCTCGCTGCAGGTCCGGGGGCCGATGCTGATGAGCGGCTACGCAAACCCGGAGCGGCGGCCGGGACAGGGGCTGGTCGACGGCTGGTTCTGTAGCGGGGATCTCGGTTCGGTGGATTCAGCGGGCGTGCTGTGGGTGCGGGGTCGGCGCGACGATGTGCTGGTGAGCGGTGGGGAGAATGTTCATCCGCTGGCGGTCGAGGGCATGCTGGCGGGGACAAAGGGATTGGGCCAGGTTGCGCTTAGCGGGTCGCCGGATCCGGTCTGGGGCACCCGGCTGGCCCTCTTCTACACCGGCACGGCCTCCCCGGAACAGGCCGAGGCCCTGTGCCGGGAACGTCTGGTGGGGGCATCGCTGCCGCGCCAGCTGATCCGGGTCGACGCCCTGCCGTTGCTGGAAACGGGCAAGCTGGACCGCCGTCGGCTGGCGCAGATGGCGGCTTACCCTGCGGAATAGTCCTGCAGGGCGCGGCGCAGGCGCTCCGGCAGGGGATGGCGCTGGCGTGCGCCGGCGGCGATGCAGGCATGCCGGGTCCGGGCCGTCGCATACAGCGCCCCCCTTCGTCCAGGATCCGGTAGACGATGTCGAATCCGTCCTCCCCGATGTCCGGGATGGCCAGCTCGATGCCCAGTTCCATCCCGTAGCGGATGGGATGACGGTAATCCGCCTCCGAGTGGGTGATGGGCAGCAGAACCGTTCCCTGTTCCAGGAGCACCGGTAGCGGCTGGCCGATGTCTGTCATCAACGACTCGTAGGCATCGTGCAGGTGGCGGAACAGATGACCGAAGAACAGCACGCCAGCGGCGTCCATGTCGTACAGGGCCGGTCTGAATGGGTACCGCTTGGTATGCATGTACATCTCCATTGATTGTTGACCGCCTTCAGTGAGCTGGGGGGAGGGTGGACTGGTCCTGCGTGTCACGCCGTAAATCCTTCCCTGGAGGCTCGACGGCCGCACGCAGAACCAGTCAGCCTTCCCGCAGTTTTAGTTACAGAAAGCAACACAGGTGAATCAGTCGAAAGTCCTATCCCGGGGCACAAAACCACTGCCTGCTTCCCCGGACAGTGTAATCGAGCCGTGGTGGATGCGGGGTGGTTGGCCGAGATCGGCAGTCAGCCAGTGGCTGGTGGCCAGTCCCTGGGCGGGCAGTTCGTTCCCGTGTCCCAGGCAGGCCGCCAGTTGCGCCGTGCTCCAGATTCCGGCCGCGCTCTCGACCATGCTGGTGCAGACTGTCTTCACGCCGTGCGCGCGCCTGTCGCGCCAGTGCCAGGGTAGGGCGTAATCCGCCCAGGCACATCGGTTTGAGTATCAGGCAGACACCGGGCAGGGTATCGAACACGGCCGCCGGGGAGAGATCGCCCAGTGATTCATCCAGGGCGAGGGGGACCGGGGTGTCCCGCTGCAGGGTTTGCAGCGTCTCCAGGCGCGGTGTACGGAGCGGTTCCTCCACGTATTCCACGGGCAGGTCCGCCAGTCCGTGCAGAAAGCGATGTACATCGTCCACGCTGCGCCAGGCCCGGTTGGCATCCAGGCGCAGCCGCGTACCGGGCGTCAGGCGGGCGGACAGCGCCCGCAGCTGCTGCAGGGTCCGGTCGGGCGAGCGCATCCCGATCTTGATCTTGATGGTGGTGAAACCGGCCTGTTGGGCGGCGATCGCGCGCTCGCTCGCCTCCTCGTCCAGGGCGCCGATCATGGCGTTCACCGGTATTCGCCGCTTGGCATGCGGAGCGAGCAGCCGATGCAGCGGTTCGCCGAGCAGGCGCGCCTGCAGGTCCAGCAGGGCGGTCTCCAGTGCATGGGCCAGGGCCGGGGGCGCGCTGTCGAACAGCCCGCTATCCGCAAGCAGATCTTCCGGGCTGCGCCCTTGCAAGGGTGCAGGAAGGCGTTGCAGCCAGGCCTCGCATTCCGCGTAACTGCCGGTGCCGGTCTCCGGCAGGGGGCGCAGTCGCCGTACCCGGTGCATCCCTGGACATGGATGGCCAGCAGCCAGCCCTGCCGGGTATCGAATGCACGGCCTGCGAACCGCCAGGGACGGCGCAGGGGCAGCCGGTAGGGTATCGCCTCGATCCGGCGGGTCAGGGTCATGCCAGAAGCACCGCCAGTCCGGTCAGCAACGACAGGATCAGGGTGTAGGCGGCGGTGCCCGCGAGCAGCCTGTTGAGCTCCGGTCCGATGGGGGCGTGCCACAGCAGGATGGTCAGGCGCACCGCCATGGGCAGGGCCAGCAGCGGGATCATGCCGTGGGTCGTGTCGCCGGAGCAGGCAAACGCGGCCACCAGGGGGAGCAACAGCAGCAGCGCAAACAGGGGGCGGCAGCGCTCCCGTTGCAGGTAATGGCACAGGGTACGGCGGCCCGCCTGCCGGTCGCCTTCGAGGTCGCGGTAGTTGTTGAGCAGCAACACGGCCGCTGCCGGCAGCCCCGGCACCAGGCCGGCCAGCAGCGCCTGTGGCCGCAGCTGCAGGGTCTGCAGGTAGTCACTGCCACCCACGGCGATCACGCCGAAGAACAGCAGCACGAACAGCTCCCCCAGTGGCCCATGCGAGATCGGCCTGGGACCGCCCGAGTAGGCGGCACCGGCAGCCAGCGAGAGCAGGCCGATCAGGACGATGGGCCAGCCGCCGAACCAGGCCAGGTAACAGCCGGCCAGAAAGGCGACCAGGAAGGCGGCCCGGCTGGCCCGCCGGACCGCTGCCGGGCTGAACCAGCCCTGTACGGTGGCGCGGGGTGGACCGAGCCGTTCCTCGGTGTCCACGCCGCGAATGAAGTCGGCTACGTCGTTGTGCAGATTGGTGCCGGTCTGTATCAGTCCGGCGCACAGCAGCGCAGCCAGGGCAGGCCCCCAGGCCAGGCCGTGCGCGGCACTGGCGCCGGTGGCCGTGCCGAGCAGCACGGGTGCCAGCGAGAGGACCAGGGTACGGGGCCGGGCGGCGGCCCACCACAGGGCGAGGGGGAGGGGTTGGTCCCGCATCAGGGACGGCGCGGGAACCTGCCGAAGTCCGGCGCGCGCTTTTCCAGGAAGGCGTCACGACCTTCATGGGCCTCGGCGGAGGCATAGAACAGTGCGGTCGCGTTGCCGGCCAGCTCCTGGATGCCGGCCAGGCCGTCGGTGTCCGCGTTGAACGACGATTTGAGCACCCGCAGGGCGGTTGGCGACAGCGTCAGCATCTCGCGACACCATTCGACTGTGGTGCGCTCCAGCTCCGCCAGCGGTACCACGGCATTGACCAGGCCCATGTCCAGCGCCTGCCGGGCATCGTACTGGCGACACAGGAACCAGATTTCCTTGGCCTTCTTCAGACCCACGGTGCGCGCCAGCAGGCCGGCGCCGAGGCCGGCATCGAAGCTACCGACCCTGGGGCCGGTCTGGCCGAAGCGGGCGTTGTCCGCGGCAATGCTCAGGTCGCATACGAGATGCAGTACGTGGCCGCCACCGATGGCGTAGCCGGCGACCATGGCCACCACCGGTTTGGGCAGGGTGCGGATCTGGCGCTGCAGTTCCAGCACGTTCAGGTGCTGTTCGCCCCGGGCGTCCCGGTAACCGTCTTCGCCGCGCACCTTCTGGTCGCCGCCCGAGCAGAAGGCGAGGTCGCCGGCCCCGGTGAGGATGATGACGCCGATGTCCGGGTCCATGTGGGCGCGGTGGAAGGCGTCGATCAGTTCGCGCACCGTCTCGGGGCGGAAGGCGTTGCGTACCTCCGGGCGGTTGATGGTTATCCTGGCGATGCCATCCATGTGCTGGTAGAGGATGTCCCGGTAGTCGGTATCGTCAGGGGTCTGCCATGGGAAAACGGCGTTCATGCGGGCCTCCTGCGTTAACCCGGATATTTCATGAAGGATTCGGGAATCAGGGCGTTTGCGGCTAAGTAGTTGGGGTGATCGCCCGCAGGAGCATAGCCGTAGCTATGGTTCAAGGGGGGATCGCCGCAAATGCAACGGCGCAAGCGGCCTGAGCGCGAATAGGACAAACTGCGCCCATATACAGAAACGCATAAGCACTGTGGCAGGCTGATTCAATAAGCGAAAATCGAACATTCCGTCCGCCTTTGTGAAATATCCGGGTCTAACAGGCTGTTGAAATTCGCCGCCTGAAGTGGAAGATACCGGTAAGGAAGGAAGAAGGACGAGCAGTACGATGCGTGGCCCGGATATTCAACAAGATGCCCTGTTCAGCACGGTCAGC
>JAKRWE010000058.1 GCA_024712425.1 Chromatiales bacterium | reverse complement strand
CGGTCGACAACCCGCTGAACCACCCCCAGCCGGTCCACCGTCTTCTGTGTCATCGCAATGGTCTCCTCTGTCACCACCCCTCCCGAAATCAAAAGGGGACATTACTGCTTTGGACTAACACAGCCGCATAATGGTATTGACAAGCCAGGATCCTTCCCCGAAAATACCGCCTCTTTTTTGGAGGGGTTCCCGAGTGGCCAAAGGGATCAGACTGTAAATCTGACGGCTCCGCCTTCGGTGGTTCGAATCCACCCCCCTCCACCAGACAAGTTATTTCCACCGCGGCGTGCCGGGGTGGGTTCGAACCACCGAAGTTTCAAAGGCGGTTCGACTGGCGCGGAAGTGCCAAAGTGCTGCCGCAGGCAGCGACCCGGAGGGCGGAGCGCCGAAGGCGCGGAGTAATCCACCCCCCCTCCACCAGAATTTGATATATGCACCCCGCTTGGATGGGGTGGGTTCGAACCGCCGAAGTTTCAGAATGGCCGGTTCGATTGGCGCGGAAGCGTCGAGCGGTTTGAAGCCGCTGTGTTAGGTGAATCGATTGTCCGTGCGGGTGTAGTTCAATGGTAGAACTTCAGCCTTCCAAGCTGACTATGTGGGTTCGATTCCCATCACCCGCTCCATTTGGCCTGGTGGCGAGTGGCACAGGTATATAAATAGGTTTATGCCCAGGTAGCTCAGTTGGTAGAGCACACCCTTGGTAAGGGTGAGGTCGGCAGTTCAAATCTGCTCCTGGGCTCCAAAGTCCGCCGTTTACTGATGTCAGTGTGCGGTTTGCTGTTGTTTCAACTTGTTTCTCGAGAGATTGAGCGAAAATGTCCAAGGAAAAATTTGAACGTACAAAACCGCACGTCAACGTCGGCACCATCGGTCACGTTGACCACGGCAAGACCACGCTGACCGCAGCGATCACCACGCACCAGGCGTCGAAGTTTGGCGGCGAGACCAAGGCGTACGACCAGATCGACAACGCCCCGGAAGAGCGTGAGCGCGGCATCACCATCGCCACGGCGCACGTGGAATACGAGTCCGAGACCCGTCACTACGCGCACGTGGACTGCCCGGGACACGCCGACTACGTCAAGAACATGATCACCGGTGCCGCCCAGATGGACGGCGCAATCCTGGTGGTGTCCGCTGCTGACGGCCCCATGCCGCAGACCCGCGAGCACATCCTGCTGTCGCGCCAGGTCGGCGTGCCGTACATCATCGTGTACATGAACAAGGCCGACATGGTCGACGACGAGGAGCTGCTGGAGCTGGTCGAGATGGAGATCCGCGAGCTGCTGGACTCCTACGAATTCCCGGGAGACGACACCCCGGTGATCATCGGTTCCGCGCTGAAGGCGCTGGAAGGCGACACCTCGCCGATCGCCACGCCGTCCATCGACAAGCTGGTCGAGGCGCTGGACACCTACATCCCCGAGCCCGAGCGCGCCATCGACGGCGACTTCATCATGCCGATCGAGGACGTGTTCTCGATCTCCGGCCGCGGCACCGTGGTGACCGGTCGTGTGGAGCGTGGCGTGATCCACGTTGGGGACGAGGTCGAGATCGTGGGTATCCGCGAGACCCAGACCACCACCTGCACCGGTGTCGAGATGTTCCGCAAGCTGCTGGACGAAGGCGTAGCCGGCGACAACGTGGGCGTACTGCTGCGTGGCACCAAGCGTGAAGAGGTGGAGCGCGGTCAGGTGCTGGCGAAGCCGGGCTCGATCAAGCCGCACACCCACTTCGAGGCCGAGGTGTACGTGCTGAGCAAGGACGAAGGTGGTCGTCACACCCCGTTCTTCAACGGCTACCGTCCGCAGTTCTACTTCCGCACCACCGACGTGACCGGGGCCTGTGAGCTGCCGGAAGGCGTGGAGATGGTGATGCCGGGCGACAACGTGCAGATGACCGTGAAGCTGATCGCGCCGATCGCGATGGACGAGGGCCTGCGTTTTGCAATCCGCGAAGGTGGCCGCACGGTCGGCGCCGGCGTGGTTGCCAAGATCATCGAGTAATCGGCTGATCAGCAAAGTGAAGCGGGCGAGCCGACCCTTTTTCAGGGGTCGGCTCGTTGCAGTTTCTTTAACGAGTAATTAGGCCAGTAGCTCAATTGGGTGAGCTGGGGTCGCCGAAGGCGAGCAAAAGCCACTTAACGTGGCTTTTGCAACAGCGAACAGCGAGGCAGTGGGTGAGAGAAACCGAATGCCCGGTGGGCATTCGCAGTTCTCGAACGGCAAACCTGGATGGTTTGCCTGGACTTGCAAGCGAAGCAGGATGCGTAGCGAAGCAAGGCCGAGCTGGGCGGCGCCCCATGGATGGGTCACCCGTTTGAACTGGTAAAGAGTAATTAGGCCAGTAGCTCAATTGGTAGAGCAGCGGTCTCCAAAACCGCAGGTTGGGGGTTCGAGCCCCTCCTGGCCTGCCATTTTCGGCAGAGCATGAGCACAGAAGTAGACAACAATGAAGGTGGGTCGGTGGTCGATACCCTGAAGCTGCTGGTGGCCCTGGCCATCGTGGTGGCGGGCATGGTCGGCTTCTACCGGTTCGAGGATCAGGCGACCTGGATTCGCCTCCTCGGCCTGCTGGCGACCATCGTCGTTGCTGGCTTCGTGGTCGTGCAGACGACCATGGGGCGAGGGATCTGGCGTTTTGCCACGGATTCCCGCACTGAGGTCCGCAAGGTGGTCTGGCCGTCGCGCCAGGAGACCCTGCAGACCTTGCTGATTATCGTGATCTTCGTGCTGGTCATGGCGCTTTTCCTGTGGGCGGTGGATTCCGTGCTGTTCATGATCGTGCGCTACGCAACGGGGCAGGGTTGATATGTCTAAGCGCTGGTATGTGGTGCATGCCTATTCCGGCTTCGAGTCGGCGGTAAAACGTTCCCTGCAGGAGCGCATCGAGCGCGCCGGCATGCAGGATCAGTTCGGCGAGATCCTGGTGCCGACCGAGGAAGTGGTCGAGATGCGCGGCGGTGCGCAGCGGCGCAGCGAGCGCAAGTTCTTCCCGGGTTATGTGCTGGTGCAGATGGAGATGACCGACGAGGCCTGGCACTTGGTCAAGGATGTGCCCAAGGTGATGGGTTTCATCGGCGGTACCGGTGACCGGCCGGCGCCGATCAGCGACAAGGAAGCCGAGGCTATCCTGCAGCGCGTGCAGGAGGGTGTGGAAAAGCCGCGGCCCAAGGTGTTGTTCGAGCCAGGCGAGGCGGTACGTGTCATCGACGGGCCGTTCAACGACTTCAACGGCGTGGTCGAGGAGGTCGACTACGACAAGAGTCGGCTCAAGGTTTCTGTTCTGATCTTCGGGCGTTCCACGCCGGTGGATCTGGAGTTCGGTCAGGTCGAAAAGACCTGATGTTTCGGCCCGTTCGCGGGTCCTTGTTCGGGGAGGCCGGGTGAGAGTCCCTGCCGTCTGAACCCGTCAGAGGTGTTATATGGCTAAGAAAATCGACGCTTATATCAAGCTTCAGGTGCCGGCGCAGTCGGCCAACCCCAGTCCGCCCGTCGGTCCCGCGCTGGGCCAGCATGGCGTGAACATCATGGAGTTCTGCAAGGCATTCAACGCGCAGACCCAGGGTATCGAGAAGGATATGCCGGTGCCGGTGGTGATCACCGTGTACAGCGACAAGTCCTTTACCTTCATCATGAAGACGCCGCCGGCGTCGGTGCTGCTCAAGAAGGCAGCCGGCATCGGCAAGGGCTCCGGTCGTCCGAATACCGAGAAGGTCGGCGCCGTAACCCGTGCGCAGCTCGAGGAGATCGCCAAGGCCAAGGAGCCGGATCTGACCGCTGCCGATATGGATGCTGCCGTGCGTACTATCACCGGTTCTGCGCGCAGCATGGGTCTGAATGTAGAGGGGGTTGAGTAATGGCCAAGCTTTCCAAGCGCCTGAAGGCGATCCGCGAGAAGGTCGATGTCGAAAAGCAGTACGCGGCAGACGAGGCCTTTGCCCTGTTGAACGAGCTGTCCAGTGTCAAGTTCCCCGAGAGCATCGATGTTGCCGTCAATCTCGGCATCGATCCGCGTAAATCGGACCAGGTGGTGCGTGGCTCGGCGATCCTGCCGGCCGGTACCGGCAAGGACGTGCGCGTGGCGGTCTTCACCCAGGGTCCGAATGCCGAGGCGGCCAAAGAGGCGGGCGCCGACGTGGTCGGCATGGACGACCTGGCGGAAGAGGTCAAGAAGGGCAACCTGGACTTCGACGTGGTGATCGCCTCACCCGACGCCATGCGCGTTGTGGGTCAGCTGGGCCAGATCCTCGGTCCGCGCGGCCTGATGCCGAACCCCAAGGTGGGTACC
The DNA here is from genome assembly GCA_024712425.1 of Chromatiales bacterium. GTDB lineage: Bacteria > Pseudomonadota > Gammaproteobacteria > Chromatiales > Chromatiaceae > MONJU. Next base: position 12,086 of record JAKRWE010000058.1, on the reverse strand, counting down.
GTGACCCCGGACGTGGCGACAGCGGTCAAGAACGCGAAGTCCGGCCAGGCGCGTTTCCGTGCCGACAAGGCGGGTATCGTGCATGCCTCCATCGGCAAGATCGGTTTCGAACCGTCCGCGCTGATCCAGAACCTGGAGGCGCTGGTCAACGAGCTGAAGAAACTCAAGCCGGCCTCGGCAAAGGGCGTCTACCTGAAGAAGATCACCGTTTCCTCGACCATGGGTCCGGGGCTGGCGGTTGACCAGGGCTCGCTGAAGATCAACTGATTTCCGGGCTCCGGCCCGAAAAAGACTTTGGAGCACCGGCCTTGCCGGTAGCTGTCAAAGACCGCAGGTGCCTCTCCCGAGGGGCTTAATTTCCTGCGCAGATGGCGCTCCGTAATCGGATTGACCTCCGGTGACGGCGTACCAACCTCATGTGAGGCCCGCGGGGGTTTCACGGTGTTTAACGGGACCTAGTCCCATCGTTGTCGGGAGGTGACGACCTTGGCACTCAATCTTGAGCAAAAGAAAGCCATCGTCGCCGAAGTTGCTGATGTGGCTGGCAGCGCCTTTTCTGCCGTAGCTGCAGAGTACAGGGGCTTGACCGTGGCAGAGATGACTCAGTTGCGCGTGGACGCACGCAACAACGGGGTCTATCTGCGCGTGATCAAGAATACCCTGGCTCGGCGTGCGGTAGAGGGTACCGAGTTCGAATGTCTGACCGAGGGCCTTACCGGGCCGCTGGTGCTGGCGTTCTCTCAGGAAGACCCGGGTGCGGCCGGTCGCGTAATCAAGGACTTCGCAAAGGATCATGACAATTTGAAGGTGACCATGCTGGCCATTGGCGGCAAGCAACTGGATGCCTCGCAGATTGACGTGCTGGCGAAGATGCCGACCTACGATCAGGCGATCTCCATGCTGATGTCGGTGATGCAAGCACCGATCACCAAGCTGGCGCAGACCCTGAACGAGGTGCCGGGCAAACTTGTGCGCACCGTTGCAGCAATTCGCGACGCAAAGGACGCCGCCTGATTTCTTGTCGGGTGACGTTTTTTAGCAAATCTATTTTTACTGGAGTGTACGATGTCTAAAGAAGATATCCTGGAAGCGATTGCCAACATGTCCGTCATGGAAGTTGTTGAGCTGATCGAAGCAATGGAAGAGAAGTTTGGTGTGACCGCCGCGGCCGCAGTGGCCGTTGCCGCACCGGGTGCCGGCGATGCCGGTGGCGCAGCCGAAGAGAAGACCGAGTTCGACGTGGTTCTGACCGGCTTCGGCGACAACAAGGTTGCCGTCATCAAGGCCGTGCGCGGTCTGACCGGCCTGGGCCTGAAAGAAGCCAAAGAGGCTGTCGAAAGCGCGCCGAGCACCATGAAGGAAGGTGTCTCCAAGGAAGAGGCCGAAGAGGCCAAGAAGACCTTGGAAGAGGCTGGTGCTACCGTCGAAGTCAAGTAAGACTTGGTAGTATCCAACGCCAAGCGGGATTGGGCTGGCCCCCTTTGGGGGTCGGCCTTTTCCTGTTTGTGCGTTGATTAGAGGGAGCGCGATTCATCGCCTCCATGGCTGATGCCGGGCGCCGCTCGGCGTGGTGTCAGCCCCAATGCAGCGTCAAGAGATGAGGGAAGGCAAGCATGGCCTATTCGTTCACTGAGAAAAAGCGTATTCGCAAAGACTTCGGCAAACGGTCGAGTATCCTGGATGTACCATTCCTGCTGGCTACCCAGATCGAGTCTTATCGCGAGTTTCTGCAGGCGGACCGCGCGCCGGACGGGCGGGAAAACCGGGGTCTGCATGCGGCGTTTCAGTCTGTCTTCCCGATCGTCAGTTATTCCGGTAATGCCGCGCTCGAGTATGTGCATTACCGTCTGGGCGAACCTGTCTTCGACGAGCGCGAGTGTCAGCTGCGCGGCGCCACCTTTGCGGCCCCGCTGCGCGTCCTCGTGCGCCTGGTGATCTACGACAAGGACGCCCCTGCCGGCGCCAAGCAGGTCAAGGACATCAAGGAGCAGGAGATCTACATGGGCGAACTGCCGCTCATGACCGACAATGGCACCTTCATCATCAACGGTACCGAGCGCGTCATCGTGTCCCAGCTGCACCGTTCCCCGGGGGTATTCTTCGATCACGACAAGGGCAAGACCCACTCCTCCGGCAAGCTGCTGTTCTCGGCGCGGGTGATCCCGTACCGCGGTTCCTGGCTGGATTTCGAGTTCGATCCCAAGGATCTGGTCTACGTGCGCATCGACCGTCGTCGCAAGCTGCCGGCGACCATCCTGCTGCATGCGCTCGGTTACGAGACCGAGGAGATCCTCGAGACCTTCTTCGAGAACGATACCTTTACTCTGGGCGCCAAGAAGATCCAGCTCGACCTAGTGCCGGCGCGTCTGCGTGGCGAGACGGCCACCTTCGATATCCTGGCCAAGAAAGAGGTCGTGGTCGAGACCGGCAAGCGCATCGCCGCGCGTCACATCAAGCAACTGGAAAAGGCCGGGATCAAGAAGCTCGAGGTGCCGCGCGAGTACCTGATTGGCAAGACCCTGGCTCACAACATCGTCGACATCGAGACGGGCGAGTTGATCGCATCGGCGAACGACGAGCTCACTGAAGAGCTGGTCGATACCCTGGTCGAAAAGGGCGTCAAGCAGATCCAGACCCTGTTCACCAATGACCTGGATCACGGTCCGTTCATTTCGGACACCCTGCGTGCCGACCCGACCACCAATGCCCTGGAGGCCATGGTCGAGATCTACCGCATGATGCGTCCGGGCGAGCCGCCGACCAAGGAAGCGGCGCAGAACCTGTTCCACAACCTGTTCTTCACCCCCGACCGCTACGATCTGTCCGCGGTGGGACGCATGAAGTTCAACCGTCGCCTGGGCTGGGAAGAGGCCGAGGGTGCCGGTGTGCTGTACGACGCGAAGTACTTCGGCGCGCGCGATGACGAGATGGCCAAGGCGCTGGTCGAGCAATATGGCGACAGCTCCGACATCCTGGACGTGCTCAAGACCCTGGTGGACATCCGTAACGGCAACGGCACCGTGGACGACATCGACCACCTCGGCAACCGCCGCGTGCGCTGCGTGGGCGAGATGGCCGAGAACCAGTTCCGCGTGGGCCTGGTGCGGGTCGAGCGCGCGGTCAAGGAGCGCCTCAGCCTGGCCGAGTCTGAGGGCCTGATGCCGCAGGAGATGATCAACGCCAAGCCGGTCTCGGCGGCGGTCAAGGAGTTCTTCGGGTCCTCGCAGCTGTCCCAGTTCATGGACCAGAACAACCCGCTGTCCGAGGTTACCCACAAGCGGCGCGTGTCGGCGCTCGGCCCGGGTGGCCTGGCGCGTGAGCGTGCCGGCTTCGAGGTGCGCGATGTGCACCCGACCCACTACGGCCGGGTATGTCCTATCGAGACCCCGGAAGGTCCGAACATCGGCCTGATCAACTCACTGGCGGTGTATGCCCGCACCAACAAGTACGGCTTCCTCGAGACGCCGTACCGCAAGGTGGAAAATGGCAAGGTGACCGACCAGGTCGATTACCTGTCCGCGATCGAGGAAGGGCGCTACGTGATCGCTCAGGCGAACGCTGAACTGGACAAGAACGGCAAGTTCACCGATGACCTGGTCTCGGCGCGTCACCAGAATGAATTCACCCTGGCGCGCCCCGAGGACATCGAGTACATGGACGTGTCGCCCAAGCAGATCGTCTCGGTGGCGGCCTCCATCATCCCGTTCCTGGAGCACGACGACGCCAACCGCGCGCTCATGGGCGCCAACATGCAGCGTCAGGCGGTGCCGACCCTGCGCGCCGAAAAGCCGCTGGTGGGCACCGGCATGGAGCGCACCGTGGCGGTCGACTCCGGAGTGACCGTGGTGGCCAAGCGCGGTGGCGTGATCGAGTCGGTGGATGCCGCGCGCATCGTGGTGCGGGTCAACGACGACGAGACCGTGGCCGGCGAGCCGGGCGTGGATATCTACAACCTGACCAAGTACACCCGTTCCAACCAGAACACCTGTATCAACCAGCGTCCGCTGGTGATGGTGGGCGATCAGGTGGCGCGTGGTGACGTGATGGCCGACGGCCCCTCCACCGACATGGGTGAGTTGGCCCTGGGCCAGAACCTGCGCGTGGCTTTCATGCCGTGGAACGGCTACAACTTCGAGGACTCCATCCTGATCTCCGAGCAGGTGGTGAAAGAGGACCGCTTCACCACCATCCATATCGAGGAGATCACCTGCATGGCCCGCGACACCAAGCTGGGCTCCGAGGAGATCACCGCCGATATCCCCAACGTGGGTGAGGCCGCGCTGGCCAAGTTGGACGAGTCCGGCATCGTGTACGTGGGAGCCGAGGTCAAGGAGGGCGACATCCTGGTTGGCAAGGTCACGCCCAAGGGCGAGACCCAGCTGACCCCGGAAGAGAAGCTGCTGCGTGCGATCTTCGGCGAGAAGGCCTCGGACGTGAAGGACACCTCCACCCGGGTCTCCTCCAGCACCGCCGGCACGGTCATCGACGTGCGCGTGTTCACCCGCGACGGTGTGGGGAAGGACGCGCGTGCGCTGCAGATCGAGGAGGCCGAGCTGAAAGGCGTGCGCAAGGACCTGGATGACCAGCTGCGCATCATGGAGGAGGACACTTTCGCTCGGGTTGAGAAGATGCTGCTGGGCAAGGTGGCCGAAGGCGGCCCGAACAAGCTCAAGGCCGGCGCCAAGGTGACCAAGGGTTACCTGGCCGACCTGGATCGCGACCAGTGGTTGCAGATCCGCCTCAAGAACGAGGAGGCAGCGGCCCAACTGGAGGCCATCGCCAAGCAGGTCGAATCGCTGCGCGAGGAATTCCGCAAGCGTTACGAGGAGAAGAAGCGCAAGCTCACCGCCGGGGACGACCTGGCGCCGGGCGTGCTCAAGATGGTCAAGGTCTACGTGGCGGTCAAGCGCCGCATCCAGCCCGGTGACAAGATGGCCGGTCGTCACGGTAACAAGGGTGTGATCTCGCGCATCGTGCCGGTCGAGGACATGCCTTTCAACGAGAACGGCCGTCCGGTCGACATCGTGCTCAACCCGCTGGGCGTGCCCTCGCGGATGAACATCGGGCAGGTGCTCGAGACCCATCTCGGCTTCGCTGCCAAGGGCGTGGGCGAGCGCATCGGGCGCATGCTGGACGCACAGGTCAAGGCCAAGGAGCTGCGTGACTTCCTGGAAAAGGTCTACAACCAGAGCGGCAAGAAGGAAGACCTCAAGAGTTTCTCCGACGAGGAGCTGTTCGAGATGGCCGACAACCTGCGCGGCGGTGTGCCGATGGCAACGCCGGTCTTCGACGGCGCGCACGAGGAGGAGATCCGCTACATGCTGGAACTGGCCGGCGAGAGCCGCGATGGCCAGACGCAGTTGTATGACGGCCGTACCGGCGAGGCCTTCGAGCGCCGGGTCACGGTCGGTTACATGTACATGATCAAGCTCAATCACCTGGTCGACGACAAGATGCACGCCCGTTCCACCGGGCCGTACAGCCTGGTCACCCAGCAGCCGTTGGGCGGCAAAGCGCAGTTCGGCGGCCAGCGTTTCGGGGAGATGGAGGTCTGGGCCCTGGAGGCCTATGGTGCCGCCTATACCCTGCAGGAGATGCTGACGGTCAAGTCGGACGACGTGAACGGCCGTACCCGCATGTACAAGAATATCGTCGATGGCGACCACCGCATGGAGGCGGGTATGCCGGAGTCGTTCAACGTACTGGTCAAGGAGATCCGTTCGTTGGGTATCAACATTGAATTGGAGCAGGATTAATGAAAGACCTTCTGAAGATTCTGAAGCAACAGGGTCAAAGCGAGGAATTCGACGCGATCCGTATCGGTCTGGCGTCGCCCGAGATGATCCGCTCCTGGTCCTATGGCGAGGTCAAGAAGCCGGAGACCATCAACTACCGCACCTTCAAGCCGGAGCGTGACGGCTTATTCTGTGCCAAGATCTTTGGCCCGGTCAGCGACTACGAGTGCCTGTGTGGCAAGTACAAACGCCTCAAGCATCGCGGCGTGGTGTGCGAGAAATGCGGCGTCGAGGTCACCCTGGCCAAGGTGCGCCGCGAGCGCATGGGCCACATCGACCTGGCCAGCCCGGTGGCGCACATCTGGTTCCTCAAGTCGCTGCCCTCGCGCATCGGCCTGCTGCTGGACATGACCCTGCGCGACATCGAGCGGGTGCTCTACTTCGAGAGCTACGTGGTGATCGATCCGGGCATGACCCCGCTGGAGCGCTTCCAGCTGCTGACCGATGACCAGTACCTGGAGGCGGTCGAGGAGAACGGCGACGAATTCGATGCGCGCATGGGCGCCGAGGCGGTCTACGAGCTGCTGCGCACCCTGGACATCGGCAAGGAGATCGCCCGTCTGCGCGAGGAGATCGAGCAGACCAATTCCGAGACCAAAATCAAGAAGATCTCAAAGCGACTCAAGCTGCTGGAATCCCTGGATGCCTCGGGCAATCGTCCGGAATGGATGATCCTGACCGTGCTGCCGGTGCTGCCGCCGGAGCTGCGCCCGCTGGTGCCGCTGGACGGCGGTCGTTTCGCGACCTCTGACCTGAACGACCTGTACCGCCGCGTGATCAACCGCAACAACCGCCTCAAGCGTCTGCTGGACCTGGCTGCGCCGGACATCATCGTGCGCAACGAAAAGCGCATGCTGCAGGAGTCGGTGGACGCGCTGCTGGACAACGGTCGCCGCGGACGTGCCATCACCGGCACCAACAAGCGCCCACTGAAATCACTGGCCGACATGATCAAGGGCAAGCAGGGCCGCTTCCGCCAGAACCTGCTGGGCAAGCGGGTCGACTACTCCGGCCGCTCGGTCATCGTGGTCGGTCCGACCCTCAAGCTGCACCAGTGCGGCCTGCCCAAGAAGATGGCGCTGGAACTGTTCAAGCCCTTCATCTTCTCCAAGCTGCAGTTCCGCGGCCTGGCCACCACCATCAAGGCGGCCAAGAAGCTGGTCGACCGTGGTGCGCCGGAGGTCTGGGACATCCTGGAGCAGGTCATCCGCGAACACCCGGTGATGCTCAACCGGGCGCCGACCCTGCACCGTCTCGGCATCCAGGCCTTCGAGCCGGTTCTGATCGAGGGCAAGGCCATCCAGCTGCACCCGCTGGTGTGCACTGCCTTCAACGCCGACTTCGACGGTGACCAGATGGCTGTGCACGTGCCGTTGTCGATCGAGGCCCAGCTCGAGGCCCGTACCCTGATGATGGCCTCCAACAACGTGCTCTCGCCGGCCAACGGCGAACCGGTGATCGTGCCGACCCAGGACGTGGTGCTGGGCCTGTACTACATGACCCGCGAGCGTATCAACGCCAAGGGAGAGGGCATGGTGCTGTCCGGTATCGGCGAGGCCCAGAAGGTCTACGACACCGGCGCAGCCGATCTGCATGCGAAGGTCAAGGTACGCCTGACCGAGGTGCAGGTGGACGAGGAGGGCAACCGCGTCGAGGAGACCAAGCTGCGCGACACCACCGTGGGTCGTGCCATCCTGTGGGGTATCGTGCCTCCGGGCCTGTCCTTCGACCTGGTCAACCAGCCGATGAAAAAGAAGGCCATCTCGCGCCTGGTCAACGCCTGTTACCGCCAGCTGGGCCTGAAGTCCACCGTGGTGTTCGCCGACCAGCTCATGTATCTGGGCTTCGCCCAAGCGGCCAGGGCCGGTGCATCCATCGGCCTGGACGACATGGTCATTCCGGACAACAAGGCGAAGATCCTGGCCGAGGCCGAGGCCGAGGTGAAGGAGATCCAGGACCAGTATGCCTCCGGCCTGGTCACCAACGGTGAGCGTTACAACAAGGTGGTGGACATCTGGTCGCACACCAACGATCAGATCGCCCGCGCCATGATGGACAAGCTCGGCAAGGAGGCCGTGGTCGACAAGGAGGGCAACGAGGTCGAACAGGACTCGTTCAACTCGATTTTCATGATGGCCGACTCCGGGGCGCGGGGTTCCGCTGCCCAGATCCGTCAGCTGGCCGGCATGCGCGGCCTGATGGCCAAGCCGGACGGCTCCATCATCGAGACGCCGATCACCGCGAACTTCCGCGAGGGGCTGAACGTACTGCAGTACTTCATCTCCACCCACGGCGCGCGCAAGGGCTTGGCCGACACCGCGCTCAAGACCGCCAACTCGGGTTATCTGACCCGGCGCCTGGTCGACGTGGCGCAGGACCTGGTGATTACCACCGAGGACTGCGGTACCGAGAACGGCCTGCTGATGATGCCCATCATCGAGGGGGGCGACGTGGTCGAGCCGCTGCGCGAGCGCATCCTTGGCCGGGTCGCAGCAACCGATATCCAGCACCCGGGCAGTGACGAGGTGTTGGTCGAGGTCGGCACCCTGCTGGACGAGAATCTGGTCGACATGCTGGAAGAGGTCGGCGTGGACCAGGTGCGGGTGCGCTCCGCGATCACCTGCGAGACCCGCCAGGGCATCTGTGCCAAGTGCTACGGACGTGACCTGGCGCGCGGTAACCGTGTCAACATCGGTGAGGCGGTCGGCGTTATCGCGGCCCAGTCCATCGGTGAGCCGGGTACCCAGCTGACCATGCGGACCTTCCACATCGGTGGCGCGGCATCGCGTGCCGCGGCGGTCAACAGTATCGAGCCGAAGAACGGCGGCACGGTCAAGCTGCACAACATCAAGACCATCGAGAACGCCGCCGGCAAGCTGGTTGCGGTGTCCCGCTCCGGCGAGGTGGTGGTCGTGGACGATATCGGCCGTGAGCGTGAGCGCTACAAGCTGCCCTACGGTGCCGAGCTGCAGGTCCACGAGGGCGATGCGGTCGAGGGTGGCCAGATGGTGGCCAACTGGGATCCACACACCCACCCGATCATCACCGAGACCGCGGGTACCCTGAAGTTCGTCGACTTCATCGATGGCGTGACCGTGCAGAAGCAGACCGACGAGGTGACCGGCCTGTCGTCTACCGTGGTGATCGATGCCAAGCAACGACCCACCGCGGGCAAGGACCTGCGTCCGATGATCAAGCTGATCGACGACAAGGGTAACGACATCAACCTGCCGGGCACGACCCTGCCGGCTCACTACTTCCTGCCGGGCGGAGCCATCGTCAACGTGACCGACGGTGGCGAGGTGCAGGTGGGCGACGTGGTGGCGCGTATCCCGCAGGAGTCTTCCAAGACCCGCGACATCACCGGTGGTCTGCCGCGGGTCGCCGACCTGTTCGAGGCGCGCAAGCCGAAGGAGCCGGCAATCCTCGCCGAAGCGACCGGTACCGTGAGCTTTGGCAAGGAGACCAAGGGCAAGCAGCGTCTGGTCATTACCGATTCGGATGGCGAGACCCATGAGCTGCTGATCCCGAAGTGGCGCCACGTCAACGTGTTCGAGGGCGAGCACGTGGAGAAGGGCGAGATGATCGCGGACAGCGAGCTGAACCCGCACGACATCCTGCGTCTGCGCGGGGTCACCGACCTGGCGGAGTACCTGGTCAAGGAGATCCAGGACGTCTACCGCCTGCAGGGTGTGGGCATCAACGACAAGCACATCGAGGTGATCATTCGCCAGATGCTGCGCAAGGTTGAGGTGACCGACAGCGGCGAGACCAGGCTGCTGCGCGGCGAACAGGCCGAGAAGGCGCGCGTGCTGGAGGCCAACGAGCAGGCGGAGGCGGAAAACCGTCATCCGGCCCGCTGGGAGCCGATGCTGCTGGGTATCACCAAGGCCTCGCTGGCGACCGAGTCGTTCATCTCTGCGGCCTCCTTCCAGGAGACCACGCGGGTACTCACCGAGGCCGCGGTGCGCGGCATGAGCGATTCGCTGAATGGCCTCAAGGAGAACGTCATCGTGGGCCGGCTGATTCCGGCCGGTACCGGCCTGGCGCATCACAAGGAGCGTCGTGCCGCGCGCCACGCCGCCCTCACCGGTGGCAAGGTCGAGATGGCGGCCGAAGAGGTCGAGGAGGCGCTGAAGGCGGAGCTGAACACCTCCGACGACGAGTGAGTTACCCTGCAGCTTAACCCGAATATTTCATCCGCTTCTCGCTTTTCCGGGCGGTCAGTGGATGGAAGATGTGGTGCCTCGAACGGGACGTGGAAAGGCTCGTGAAGGGCTATTTTCTAGGCTGCAGGCACACCTTTCCCTTACCCCCATTGTTTGTCAACGTGCCGGGGCGGCACTCTTAGTCCAAAGCAGTAATGTCCCCTTTGTCCAATTCTAAAATGTCCCCTTTTGATTTCGGGAGGGGTGGTGACAGAGGAGACCATTGCGATGACACAGAAGACGGTGGACCGGCTGGGGTGGTTCAGCGGGTTGTCGACCGGCAGTTGCGGCAGAAAGAGGCGGCACGGCAGTTGGACTTGAGCGTGCGGCAGATCAAGCGCCTGGTGGTCCGATACCGGGCCGAGGGAGCGGCTGGACTGGTTTCCCGCCACCGGGGCAGGCGCCCCAACAACCAGATCGCCGATGCGCTCCGGCAGGAGATCCTCGACAAAGCATCCACGCCACCGTCGAGAAGGCCAAGACCATCCAACTCAACCGCAGGACCCACAGGCCTGCACCGGACCATCCCTGGAGATGAGGCGCCCCCTCGTCCCCTCATGACCCCGGACTCACCAAGGGGACATTTCAGCTTGGGAGAAAAGGGGACATTTTAGAATTGGGTTGACACCAGCTGGTCCTTGTGGATCCGGGGACTGGTGGCCTTCAACTGGGCGCACAGGCGCGCGCCGGTGGCCTGGCCGACCTGCTCACCGATGGTGGCCTCCAGATCGGCGACCCGCGCCGCCTTGTCGCGGTAGTGGTCGTTGTTGCGGATGACCGTCCCCTTGTCGCGGGAGATGACATGGCGGGCGATCGCCTGCCCCGTCTCCAGGTCAGAGAGCACCAGCTCGTCGCGCTCGAAGCGCACCCGGGCGCCTCGCCGGTGGTGCCGTGCTGGCGGACGTTGGCGACCCCATCCAGCCACTGCCGTACATGCGCCTCAAGGTGGTCCCAGTCGTCGAAGACCTCGCCGGCCAGCGCGTTGCCCTTGACGTACTTGACCCCGGCCTCGACCTTGCCCTTGCCCTCGGGGTCGTAGCCCTCGCAGGCATAGATGCGGAACCCGGCGGCGGTGGCGTAGGCGGCAAAGGCCGGGTTCAGGTCCAGCTCCCGGTACTGCTCGTGCAGCACCACCAGCTTGGTCTGGTCATAGACGCACTCCTCGGGGCGACCGCCAAAGTAGCGGAAGGCGGCATCGTGCAGGCGGATGAAGGTGGCGGTATCGATGGGTCGGGGCGAGAGCCCGACGTACATCAGGCGCGAGTACGATAGGACGAAGACCACGAAGTGCACCGTGGTTGCCTCGCCACCGACCGACAGCCCCCGCAGCTCGCCGCCATCGACCTGGCATTGCACCCCGGGCGGGCTCTCGACCGGCTCGTAGTAGCGCTTCTGGCGCAGGCTGACCGTCTCCTTGAGCGCCTTGATGTAGCGCCGTGCCGATCGGTCCGAGACGCCCAGCTCCGGGTGCCGCTCCTTGAGCTTGCGCAGCACCTTCACCGCGCTGAGGCCGGGGAACTGCCCCAGCAGGGTGACGATGTAGTCCCGATAGTCATCCAGCTGCTTGCGCCGGGTCCGGTTCGCCTGCTGCTCGCCGATGGCGACCTCGTCCATGCGCAGGTACTTGCGGACGGTATTGCGGGAGATGCCCAGCTCGCGGGCGATCGACCGGATGCTCAGTCCGGCTCCCTCGTTGTGTAGTGCCTTGATCTTGTGAATCACAACCCACTCCTTCAAAAGTGCCTCCCGTCGCCCGTGTCAAAAAACGACGGAAAGGGTACGGCCACATGGCCCGGAATGCCCCGATGGGTGGGTCAAAATTGTTGGCCATAGGTGGGTCAGAATAGATGGGCATTAACAGCCACTGACCGCCCGGAAAAGCGAGAAGCGGATGAAATATCCGGGCTAGCCAGCTACCCACCGAGCACTGGCACGACTACATCGGCGAGGCGACCCTGGCAGATGCCATCCTCGACCGCCTGCTGCACGGTGCGCACCGCCTCAACCTGCGGGGTGAGTCGATGCGCAAACTGGCCGCCGACTTGACCGATCGTGACCGGCCGGAGTAGAAAACCCACTCCAG
>JAKRWE010000057.1 GCA_024712425.1 Chromatiales bacterium | reverse complement strand
TCGATCAGTCGTTGCCACTCGTTCTTGCTGCGTCGCTTGTTCATAACCTGCTCCTGTCAGTGAATGCAGGGGCAGGTTATGGCGTGAGTGGCTACTCGGGAAGAACGGTGTGGTTTGAACGGTTACGTCGCTGGCGGCCTTCCACGATGGCACAACCCTGGCCGGTGGCCTGCTGCTGGTGCATCCGGAAGCAGAGGTAACCGCGGCAGCACCCAATACGTCCACCAACACTAACTTCCAAGGCAAAGACAACGTCTTCATCCCCAATCTGTCGCTGACTCACCAATTCGACGACCAGATAACGGCCGCCTTCAGCATCAGCGTGCCGCTGGCGCTGAGCACCAACTATCCTTCGACAACTTTTTCTTTGCTGGCCGCCCCCAAACTCCTCTCCCACCAAAAGTCAGGTGGAGGTGGTCGATTTTGCACCAAGCATCGCGTACCGGATCGACAGCAATACCTCGGTAGCCGTCGGTCTCGATTACTACCTGGCACGCAAGGTAGCCTTCGACACCGGCTCCCTGGCAAACAAGGGCGATGGCGATGGCTGGGGATGGAATATCAGCGCCAGCCATGTGGCCGGGCCCTGGAGCTTTGGTGCCAGCTATCACTCGCACGCCGAGGCGGATATCAGCGGCACATCCACGCTTGTTGCGTTAGGTGCCACCTTTAGTGGTACGAAAACAACGCTCGACATGCCCTGGCGGGCCCAGATCGGCGTCCGCTACCAGATCAACCCGGAACTGGCACTGGAAGGCGACATTACCCGCACCGGCTGGAGCAGCTTCGATATCCTGCGCATCTACAATACCGTCGGCATCCCTGGACCAAATCCCATTACCAGCCAGAATCACTGGGACGACAGCAATGCCTACCGTCTGGGCGGCACTTATCAGCTGAACGGCGATACCGAGCTGCGTTTCGGTTACACCTTTGACAAGACCGGCATGCCCGATGCGTTCTACAGTGCGCGCATCGCTGACGCCGACCGCCATCTGTTCAGCATCGNCCTGGAGAGGCAGCTCGGTGATGGCCTGGCCATCGAGGCCGGCTACATGCTGGTGAAATTCAAGGACAAGAGCTTCCGCTCCACCGTTGCCCCCTCGGCAACCCAGGTCAACGGTACCATGGCGTATAACGGTGACTACTCGACCACGGTACACCTGTTTGGCATCGGCCTGAGCAAGCGCTTCTGACCCTCTCAGCTTTCCCACGCAATAATGCGTAGCCCGGGTGAAGCGCAGCGCAACCCGGGGGGGCAGGCGGCATCCCCGGGTTCCGGCCTCCGGCCTTCACCCGGGCTACAGAGGCCCAAAAAACACCGCCTTGTGGGCGGTGTTTTCTTTTCTGACGTGTACTACTTGGGTCAGATGTACATGCAGATGTCAGATTCTCCGGCAAACTCGAAGAAGCGCGCCGCACCGGCGTATTCCACGCCATCGATGAATTCCGCGGTGTCCATCTCGAACAGGTCCACGGTCATCTGGCAGGCGATCAGCTTGACCTCCGCCTCCTGGCAGAGCTCGCGCAGCTCTTCCAGGCTGGCAACGCCCTTGCTGGCCATCTTCTTCTTCATCATGGAGGTCATCATGGCCTCCATGCCCGGCAGCGCCAGGCCCAGGATCGGGAACCACTTGTCCATTCCCATGGGCATCGGCATGCCCGGGTTGCCCAGCGGCGAGACCTTCAGGTCCATGTTCTTCTTCAGCAGTTGCAGGCCGTAGAAGGTAAAGAAGATCTCTACCTCGTAACCCAGTGCCGAAGCCGTGGATGCCAGGATGAAAGGCGGATAGGCCCAGTCGAGCGTACCCTTGGTCGCGATGATGGCAAATTTCTTCTCTTCCATCTTTACGCCCTCTCTGTCAGGAGGTGAATCGAAAGGCCGGTCAGGCCTTCTTGATCAGGAAGGTGAACTTGCCGCCTTCTTCACCGGATTCCATCAGCTCGTTACCGGTCTGCTTGGCGAAGGCCTCGAAGTCCTTCACGGAACCCGGGTCGGTTGCGATGATGCGCAGCACCTTGCCAGAGTCCATGCCTGCCAGTGCCTTTTTGGCCCGCAGGATGGGGAGCGGACAGTTCAGGCCAGATGCGTCCAGTTCTTCGTCAAAATCAGCCATTTGCAACCTCCAGGAAGCGCTTAGTGTTAATGGGGGATTAAAATCGGTGAATTCTTATATTCCAACTGTCTTCAAATTGCAAGAAAACGGTGTCAGAAACTCCCGGTGCGTATCTGCTGCGGAGCTGCGATCTCGTAGCCCTGGCGAGCCCAGGCAATGATCCCGCCGCGCAGGTTGAGCACATTGTCCACGCCCTGCTGCTTGAGGAAATTGCAGGCATGATAGGAACGCGCCCCGCTACGGCAGTAAGGTACGACATCCTTGTCCTTGGGCAGATCCTGCATCTTCAGAGGGATCAGGTGCATGGCAAGGTGCTCGGAGTTCGGCAACACGCCTTGGGCCACCTCTGCATCACTGCGAATATCCAGCAGGACAATGTCCTCGCCGGCCTGCAGACGCGACTGCAATTCTGTCGCTTCGATCTCTTTGACAAGCATTCGTCAACCTCTCGGATTCGTGTCTGGCGAAAAACTCAATCAGCAAAGTATATTATTATGTCCTCATATATTCAAATTCACTGCTGACCGACCCGTTTGCTTGTGACGGGCTTTCAGCTACATTGATCACACATCCGTACCCTGGTCGGTTTCGAGAAAATGCAACATCTACCCATATTTTTTGATGTAAAACAGCAACTTTGCGTCATCATCGGCGGTGGCGAAGTAGCCATGCGCAAGGTGTCGCTGCTGTTGCGCGCCGAGGCGCAGGTGCGCGTGGTGGCCCCTGAACTGCGCCAGAGCGTGCAATGCCTCGCCGACGCCGGCAAGCTGGAATGGGTCGAACGAGGCTATCTGTCCAGCGACTTGGACGAGGCGGTGCTGGTGGTTGCCGCGACAAATGACCTGTCGATAAACAGGGAAATAGCCGCCGCTGCACGGGCCCTGCGGATCCCGGTCAACGTGGTCGACAATCCGCACGACGGCAATTTCATCGTGCCTTCGATCATCGACCGTTCCCCCGTGGTTGCCGCCGTCTCGACTGGTGGCGCCTCACCGGTCCTGGCGCGCCTGATTCGCAGTCGCCTGGAGTCGCTGATCCCCGCGGGCTACGGTCGCCTGGCCGAACTGGCCTCCCGCTTCCGTGACCGGGTAAAGGAAAAGATCACCGATCCGGTGCAACGTCGCCGTTTCTGGGACTGCATCCTGCAGGGCAGCGTCGCCGAGCGGATCTTCTCCGGACACATGCAGGAGGCCGAGGTGCTGATGGAGCGGGAACTGTCGGATGCCCGACCGGAACAGGACATGGGCGAGGTGTACCTGGTCGGCGCCGGCCCTGGCGACCCGGACCTGCTGACCTTCCGCGCGCTGCGCCTGATGCAGCAGGCCGACGTGGTGGTGTATGACCGACTGGTGGCCCAGCCGGTGCTGGACATGACACGCCGCGATGCGCGTCGCATCTACGTGGGCAAGGAACGTGACAACCACGCCATGCGCCAGGAGGAGATCAACCAGTTGCTCGCCGACCTTGCAAAGGAGGGACACCGGGTACTGCGTCTCAAGGGCGGTGACCCGTTCATCTTCGGTCGTGGCGGCGAGGAGATCGACACCCTGGCCGCACAGGGCGTGCCCTTCCAGGTGGTGCCCGGCGTGACCGCGGCCGCCGGCTGTGCCAGCTATGCGGGCATCCCGCTGACCCATCGCGACTATGCCCAGTCAGTGACCTTCGTGACCGGCCACCTGAAAGACAACAGCATGAACCTCAACTGGACCCAGCTGGCGCAACCGGCCCAGACCGTGGTGTTCTACATGGGGTTGAAGGGGCTGCCGGTAATCAGCCGCGAACTGCAGGCGCATGGCCTTCCCGGCGACACTCCGGCTGCCCTGGTACAGCAGGGCACAACCCACCAGCAGCGCGTCTACACCGGCACTATCGCCACCCTGCCCGGGATCGCCGAACGGGAGAAACCGGCACCGCCGACCCTGATCATCGTCGGCGACGTGGTGCAGCTGCAGGAGAAGCTGTCCTGGTACAAGGCGCCGGAGCGCTCGGAACAGGGCGCCACATCACCGGTGGAGCCCGGCACAGCGTTGTAGCGGCGCTCCCTTACTTCTGCCGCCAGCCGCCGTTGCCGTCCTGGTACCAATAACCGCGCGGCGCCTCCTCCGCCCAGACCCGGGCAAAGGTGGCGCGGATATCCCCTTCCCATTCGGGGTGCCCGTTGGCGCGCGCGATCTCGCGATACAGGGCATTGCGGTCCCGGTTCTCGGCGGCCACCAGTTTCTTGACCCGCGTGCGCTCACGCAGGGCGGCGGCCGACAGGTCGCGCACCGCCACCAGACCGTTACGCGCAAAACCGATCACGCCGGCCCGGTAGAACGGCGCCAGACCGGACTGGCGCGCGGACATGGAGGCTCGCAGGCGGTTGATCGCCGGGCTGCTGATATCGATATTGGCCTGGCCTGCCGCCTCGGCCCCCGGAATGAATGCGTCCAACAGACGCTGCAACACCACCCTGCCGTCCACCGGCACCGCCAGGGATGACTGCGGTTGCGGTTTTTGCTCCTGCGGCGGCTCCTTCCCCTGCGCATCCTTGCCTAGCACGTCACGCACGATGGTACGGGCCGCTTCTTCAGCCGCAGCGGCCGGAAAATAGATATTGATGGTCACGCAGGAGGCCAGCACCAGCGCCAGCAGCGCCCACATCAGAAACGGTTTGCCCGCAGTCAGCTTCATCTTCATTTCACCTGCACCCCTTTGATGCGTATTGATTTCAGGCGCGCCAGCAGATCGCTCCAGGCCACCTCCCGGTTACGCCCGATGACATCGATGCGCGGTATCCCCGCGCCCTTGACCAGATAATAACCGCCATCGGCCGCCGGTATCCCGTCTATCCACGCCCTGTTACCCTGCTGCCGGATCCGCAACTCGATCCGGTCATAGGAGAATTCCTCGAAGAAGCGCAGAAAAGAGGCCGACAGGGCGCCGGACACGCCGCTGCCCAGTTCGGTCAGATTCTCCACCGCCCGCTGACTGATGCGGTGCCGCAGATCGTCATCCGGGGATGAATGAAAGCGCGCATCGAAACGGTTGGGCTGCCACGCCACCAGTTGCAGCCCCTTCACCTCGCCATCCAGGCGACCCTGGATCTCGCCGAAAGAAAACGTCTGTGTCAATTGGGACAGATCCAGGCGCCGGAGTTCCATGTCGGCCTCCAGCACCGGCGCTGCCGAACCGAGCTCATCCAATCGCAGATTGCGCGCCCACAGACGACCGTCGAAGGCATCGACCGACAGGTCGCCGTCCACCACCAGGCTGCCCTGGCGGTAACGGGCCCGCGGCATCCGGCTGGCGATGCGCCCGCGCATGCGGGGCCAGCCCAGATCGGTACTCAGTGCCTCCAACGAGACCCTGGCGATATCCGTGCTGAATCCCACGTCCGGTCCCTGCGCCGTCTGCACCCAGCTGAGTTCGGGGATACGAATCTCACCCTGGTAGAAGGGAATCCGTACCGGCGCCAGCAGGTACGCATACCGACCCGCCGCGTTGAAACGCGCGCTCAGCCCGCCGAGATTGATACGGCCCAGATGCCCGCCCTCGATCTGTATCCGGCTGTCCGGGCTTTTCCCTTTCCGGCGCCAGAACAACTGTGCCTGGAGACCATTGGCGCCAAAGCTGCCGTCCCGGTGATCCAGGTCGAGACGATCGATCGCCACATCGATCGCCGCCAATGCGCCCCGCTTCCACTGCAGATGCAGACCGGCGTCACCCTCGATGTCCAGATCATCGAAACGGGTCTCCACCAGCAACGGCTGCAGCACCTGCCGATACAGCCCGCCCAGCTCATCGGAATCGATCCGCGCCTGGCCGCGGCTGATGGCCTGTTTCGCGGTATCGATCCGGCCATCCGCCTTCACGCGCAACAGCCTGCCGCCATCCAGGCTGAGGCGGTCGATACGCAGCTCCGGTTTCTTCCAAAAACCCTCCGCCGTCAGATGCAGCGGTTGCCGCGCGATATCGACAAAAACCGGATCGCTGTACACCTCGCCGCTCTCCAGCCGGAGGTCGACCGACCCGCGCCAGCGACTGTCCCCGCGCAGCCCCGAGATACGGATACGTCCACCGAGTTTCTCCGCCGCCTGCTCGCCGGCCTTGTCGGCATAAGCCAGGCCGTTGAATCCGGCGTTCAGCGACACCGCCTGCAACTGCCCCCCGCTGCCTCGCAGTTCGACCCGCCCCGAGAATCTCCCAGCCAGCGTATCGAGCCCCGCATCCTGACGCAGCGCACGCAGTTCGCGGGATTTTGCCAGTGCCAGACGCCGCGCCCGGGCCGCCAGCCGCCAGTGACCCTCGTTCCAATCGAAGCTGCCACGCAGGCGATCACCCGCATAGCGCAGACCGCTAAAGGCCAAGCGCAGGCCCGAGGCCGGCGCCCAGTCCAGATCCACGCCCAGATGCTGTGCACCCCACGGACCCTTCGCCACCTCGAGCCGCCCCGCCTCGCACGCCAGCCCCGGCCAGGGGCGCCTGGAATCCGGACAGACGAAATCGATGCCCTTCAGTGGCCGCGCCAGGCCCGGTATCTCCAGGCGATCGACATGCAGGGTCACATCCTGCCGGTCCCCGAAATGGCTCAGCGACACCGCTATCCCTTCGGCGTGCACACCCTCACGCTCGAGATCGGCGATGTGCAGCTCCAGTGTGACCGGATCCGCTGCCCTGGCCAGCGACACCAGCAGCGATGCCCCCAGGATCAGCCACAGCCATCCACTGACACAGGTTTTGTTCAGGAACAATCTCCACATATCGTGAGCATAACCCGCATCAGGGCCGCTACAATCCCCGCATGCCGGAGAAAATCTTCATCTCGGATCTGCATCTGTCCGACACACGCCCGGACACCACGGCCCTGTTCGGACAGTTCCTGGAGCAACGCCCGCAGGCCGGCGATCAGCTGTATATCCTCGGCGACCTGTTCGACGCCTGGATCGGCGACGACGACGACGCGCCCCTGGCCGAACAGGTCCGCACCTGGTTGAAAGCGCTGAACCAGCGCGGGGTGCAGGTATTCATACAACGAGGGAACCGGGATTTCCTGATGGGCAAACGCCTGATGCGCGAGACCGGCGCCATGCTGCTGCCGGACCCCTACCTAACCACGGTGGCCGGCCAGCCCACATTATTGATGCACGGCGACCTGTTGTGCACCGACGACCTGGCCTACCAGAAGGCCCGCCGAAAGTTGCGCAACCCCCTGTTTCAATGGCTGGCACTGCGTCGCTCACTGGCCAGTCGGCGCGAGATGGCCGCCGAGTACCGTCGCCGCAGCGGCGAGGTCACCGCCCAGACTGCCGCCGAGATCATGGATGCCAACGAACAGACCATTCTCGACCACCTGCAGCGTCACCAGGCAACACAGCTAATCCACGGTCATACCCACCGACCCGCGGTGCACAAACACCCGTTGGCTGATGGACGCATTGCCACCCGTTATGTACTCGACGAGTGGCACGGCGACCATGCGGCCGCCTGGGTGGACGACGACAAAACATTGAGACGCGAAGAGATCAGCCCTTCCGGCACATCCCCTCCAAGCGCTCCAGTTCCGCCTCGCTGAATCCCGCCTGCAGGCGCGCCTCCCGGTGCAGCGGGCAACGGATGCCATCCCGGAAATAATCGTCGAGCAATTCGAAATAGTGGGTTTCCGGGTCCAGTCCACGCTGGTCACACAGGTAACGGAACCAGCGCGAGCCCGATTCCACGTGGCCGACCTCCTCGCGCAGGATGACCTCCAGCACCGCTACCGTCTGCTCATCCCCGACCTGCTCGAAACGCTTCATCATGCCCGGCGTGACATCCAGACCCCGCGCCTCGATCACGCGCGGCACCAGGGCCATCCGGCGCAAGGGGTCGTCGGCGGTCTTCTGCGCCAGTTCCCACAGACCGTTGTGGGCGGGGAAATCCCCGTAGCGGTATCCCAGCGAACGCAACCGCTCCTGCAGCAGGGAGAAATGGTGCGCCTCCTCGGCCGCGACCCGAAGCCAGTCACCGTAGTAGGCATCGGGCAGCCCCTGAAAACGGCTGGCGGCGTCACAGGCGAGGTTGATGGCGTTGAACTCGATGTGGGCGACCGCATGGATCAGCGCTGCGCGCCCCTCCCCGGTGCTGATCTTGCGATGCGCAAGCCGCGACGGCGGCACCAGTTCGGGCTGCGCCGGACGGCCGGGCTGCTCGACAGGCGGCAGATCCCTCTCCTCAGGTACCAGCCTGCCATCCCGCCAGTCCTGCCACAGTGCCGTGGCGCGCGCCAGTTTCTCGTCCAGATCGGCACAGGTCAGGCAATCGTGAGCCGCCTGATGCAGATTGTTTCCCATACCCCGCACCTATATTAATATTTGCTGAAATACCAGCCTGCGAATGGTAGACTTTAACGTAATTTGCTGCAGACAGCGGTCTGACGGCCCCTTAATTCGAGGAAGGACACTTGGGCAATATCAACTTTCACCGCCATTACAGCCGTAACACCCTGGCGCGCATGGTATTACTGACCATTGTCGGCGCAGCGCTGGCGTTCTGGAAATGGGACTACATCAACGAGATCTATTTCAAGGACCAGCTGACCCAACTGGGATGGATCATCAACGGCACGATCGTGGCGCTGTTCCTGATCGGCATGCTGCGCATCGCGATCAGCCTGCTGGGCTACGCGCGCGAGGAATCCGCGGTACTGCGATTCATCCGCAACCAGGTCAAGCGGCCGGATGAACCGCTCAAGGGGGTCAGCAACGGCTCCCTCATGGCGCAACGTTACCGCACCCTGCTGCAGTTGCACGAGGGTAACACCCCGATCAACCAGAATGCGCTGGCCTCGACCCTGGTGGCATCGGAAAGCACCCGCAGCAGCCTGGCCAAGTTCATCAACAACATCCTGATCCTGACCGGGGTGTTCGGTACCATCGTCTCGCTGTCGGTGGCGCTGATCGGCGCATCCGACGTGCTGGAGAACGCGATCAACGCCAGCGGCATGGGCATGGTGATCCACGGCATGTCGACCGCGCTATCAACTACCATCACCGCCATCGTCTGCTACGTCTTCTTCGGCTATTTCTACCTGCGCCTGAACGACGCCCAGACCAACCTGATCAGCGGCATCGAGCAGGTCACAACCCACTACCTGATGCCCAGGTTCCAGGTACAGAACGACACCGTACTGTATGAATTTACCGGCCTGATCCGCTCCCTGCAGACCCTGGTGGTCGAGATGCAGAACACCCAGACGGCATTCAAGGATACCGAGGAGCACATCGCCCAGACCCTGGAACACTACCGCGATAAGGTGGATGGTCTGGAAGAGCACATGGACACCATCATCCACTACCTGCGGCTCGGCTTCCGCCTGCGCGAAGACGACGAATGAACGGCGAAGGTTTCACCGACCTGCGGCTCAACCGCCAGGAAGGCCAGGTCAACGAGAGCTTCTGGCCCTCCTTCACGGACATCATGACCACGGTGGTCATGATCTTCCTGATCGCGCTGGTGGTACTGCTGGTGCGTAACATGGACCTGGTCAACCAACTGCGCTCCACCATGGAGGCCGAACGCATCGCGGCCGAGCTGGCCCGTGCCACCGGCGAGGAGAAGGACAGTCTCTCCATGGCACTGCACCGCGCCCAGGAGGAACTGCAGCAGGCACGCCTGGAGATCATGCGCCTGGAACAGCACAGCGTGAAGCGCGAGGCCCGTGTCGCGGAGCTGCTGGAAACCATCAACGACCTGACCAGCCAGCGTGACGACCTGACCCAGCAGGCCGCCCAGCTGACACTCTCGCGCCAGCAACTTCAGGCCGACCTGAAGAACCAGAAGGCCCGCCTGCGCACCCTCACCCAGTCGCTGAAGAACCGCGAGATCGAGCTGAACGCGGCGCGGGACGATGTAAACAACCTCCAGGCCAATATCGACAGCCTGCAGGAAAGCCTGAAAAACTCGCAGGCCCAGGCTTCCCTGCTGCAACAGCAGTTGAGCGCCCGCAACCAGGCACTGGACAAGGCCCGCAAAGCCGCCGAGGAAGTCGACCGTAAGTACCTGGTCCTGGCCGGCGACTACGACAACCTCAAGAGCAAGTACGACAAACTGGTTCGTCCCGCTCGCTCGGCCGAAGGCCGCTACCTGATCGAGGTGCGCTATTGGAAGAAGGGCGGGAAATTCCATATCGCCTGGCGCGAGGGTGGCGAAGGCGAGTTCCAGAACATCTCGCGCAAACGACTCGATCTGGTCCTGACACGCCTGATACGGGACCACCCCAACGGCCTGTACGTCAGGGTGATCTTCCCCGACAACAGCGGCCTGTCCTACAACGAGGCCTGGGAATTCACCAACCACGTGCACAGCAACTACGACTACTACTTCCGCGAGGAAGAGACGGGAAAGAAGGAAGAAACAGCCGCGCCTGACAGCGCGGATGCCGGCTGAGCTATGATCGCGGTCAACCTGGTCACCGGCTTCCTCGGCACCGGAAAGACGACCCTGATCCGCCACCTCCTGACACACCACCCGGGGTCTGAGCGCTGGGCGGTACTGGTCAACGAGTTCGGCGAGGCCGGCATGGACGCCCTGTTGCTGGACGATACGGGCGTGGCGATCGAAGAGGTGGCCGGTGGCTGTCTGTGCTGTGTGGCCGCGCCCGCCTTCAGCGTCGGGTTCAACCGCCTCATCCGCCAGCATCGCCCCGATCGCATCCTGATCGAGCCCAGCGGGCTCGGGCACCCGGCGCAGATCCTGGAACAACTCCGTTCGCCCCTGTACCGACAGGTACTGACTATCCAGGCCACCCTGTGCGTCATGGATGCCCGTCACCTCGCCTCGACACGTCACCGCGAACATCCGAATTTCATCGACCATATCCACCTGGCCGATGTATTGATCGCCAACAAGGCCGACTGCTATTCAGCCGAAGACGAACAGGCCTTTCTTGGGTTTGCCGCCACGCTGCAGCCGCCCAAGAGCAAATTAATCGTCACCCATCATGGACAGGTGGATGCCGCGCTGTTGTCGATCGGCACACGCATTCGCCAGGCCAGCTTTCCGGAGGCGCATGCCTTCCTGCTGGCACATTCGGCTGAGCCACGCCAGGTCAAGACCGCTTCGCAGGACTGGGTGCAATTCGAGGGACGGGCGGACGCTTACTGCCGGGCCGGGTGGCTGATTGGATCCAATCAACGCTTCTCGCGCGCCGCACTGCTAGCGTGGCTGGATGGGCTGCCATTTGAACGGGTAAAGGGGGTTTTCCTGTGCCGGGACCAGGCTTTCATCTACAACCGTGCCGGCACAGAGTGCGCTGTTGGGCCAGCCCATAACCCCGACGCTTCGCGTCTGCAGGTAATCGATCCCCATCCTATCGATCAGGGGGAAATCGATAACGCTTTGCGTTCACTGCTCGACTAGGATGCCCCGTATTTCGCTGCGCTGCATCCGGGCTACGTTGCTGGCCCGTTGGCGTAGCCCGGATGAAGGCCGAAGGCCGCAATCCGGGGTGTGAACTGCATCCTGGCTACGTTGCTAACTCCGCATCTTCTGCGCGACATTGTCACGCAGATAAACGGGTAAGGCATGCTCTGCCGCAACGGCCTCTCCTGCTGCAACGTCACGCACTGCCAGAGCGGCCACATCACGGGCATGCACCATGACATCCGGATAATACCCGCTGACCTGCTCCCCAAGGCGCTGCTCTATCTCATTGTGATACACACTCAGAGCACTTCCGGCCACCATCCAGACCTGCTCTCCTGCCGGCACTGACAGGTCATCAACACCGCCCACCCTTTCCTTACCGGAAAACTGCATCAATCCATCCGTTTCCTCGCAGGCAGCCCAGTAGAGTTCCTGCATGCGGGCGTCGAAGGTCGCCAACACCCGTTCGGCCTGGTGTTCCCGGTAAACACCCTGGGCCAGAGCCAACAGGCTCGATACCGGCACGAGCGGCAGATCGGCCGCCAGCCCCAGCCCCTGCGCCACCGCTGCGGCAATCCGGACACCGGTGAAAGACCCCGGCCCGCGCGCAAAGGCCAACGCGTCCAGGCCGGCCAGTTCGAGCCCCGCATCGGCCAGCAGCCCCCGGACCATGGGAAGGATCAGCTGTGAGTGCTGGCGTGCAGCAACCTGAAAGGCCTCGGTCACCTCGTCCCCGATCGCCAGGGCGGCGGAGCAGGCCTGCTCCGTGGTATCGATTGCCAGAATCTTCATGCGGGTATTGTAACCGTCGCTGCCGGATTCTCCCTCAACTTCCTGTCGCGGCTGCCGATACGGGAGACGATGGACAAGATTGACATTCTCACAATCGATGACGACCGTATCGTGCAGAAGATCGTGCGCAAGGCCCTGGAGCCGCACGGCTTCATGGTGCGCACGGCCGACGATGGCGAATCCGGCCTGAGCCAGGCGGTGGAGAACCCACCGGAGGTGATCCTGTTGGACGTGGAAATGCCCGGGATGAACGGCTACCAGGTCTGCGAGCAGCTGGCGGAGCACCCTGAATTCAAGTACATCCCGATCGTCTTCCTGTCCTCGCACAGCTCGCTGCACGAACGCATGCTGGGCTACGAGATGGGGGCCGACGACTATATCGTCAAACCCTTCGAGGCAGACGACCTGCTCGCCCGCAT
This sequence comes from Chromatiales bacterium, assembly GCA_024712425.1. GTDB lineage: Bacteria > Pseudomonadota > Gammaproteobacteria > Chromatiales > Chromatiaceae > MONJU. The sequence goes on along the minus strand of JAKRWE010000057.1, from coordinate 15,276 downwards.
CAATGTACTGCTCAGATACGCCAAGGAGCAGCGTGAGCTGCAGGCGCAGATCGAGATCGCTCAACGCACGGCCCTCGAGGCCCTGAGCACCACCAGCGAGCTCGGGCAGGCCATGTCTTTCATGGAAAGCAGCCTCTCCTTCAACACCATCGACGAGGCGGCCAGGGGTCTGCTGGAGGTCACCGGCAACCTGGCCCTCGACTGCCGCCTGATGGTGACACTGGAGGATCGTATCTGCTGGTTCCCTTCCGAGGAACAGATCAGCCCCCCCTGGAGAAGGAGCTGATCACCATGAGCAACCGTGACCAGCGCTTCCTGGATTTCGGCGCCAGCACCCTGGTCAACTACCCAGCCGCCTCGCTGCTGGTGACCAACATGCCGCTGGACAACCCCGAACGCTATGGCCGCATAAAAGACCTGCTGCCGCTGCTGCTGTCGGGCCTCAGCGCAAAAATCTACTCTCTGGCCACCCAGGACGCACTGCACGAGCACGCCGACCAGCTGACTCATTCCATGGGCCAGATCCGTGGCGCCCTCTACCAGCTGGGCCGACAACTCCTGCGGAATCGCAGAGCCAGCACCCATACCCTGCAGCAGATGGTGCACAATCTGCAGGACGACCTGCTGCGCATGGGCCTCAAGGAGGACGAGGAGGAATACCTGATCGACCGCATCGACCATTCCGCCGAAGATGCCTTGGACGCCATGGACGCAGGCTCCGAGCTCGCCACCTCGTTCAGCTTCGTGCACAACAACCTGAAGCAGATCATCGCCCAGCAGGAGACCCTGGCCCAGGCCTTCGACCATATCCTGTCGCAGCAACAACAGGTTGAACAGTCGGCCGCCGGGGATATCGAGCTGTTCTGATACTCCCGAGCTTCCCGCTTATTCCTCTCCCACGCGTGTGCGAATTAATGTGGAAAACACTCAACCACAAAGAACACGAAGGACACAAAGAAGATGAAAGCGCTGCGCAGGGCGGGTTGAGCGTAGCGATACCCACCGTTTCAGGCCGCGACCGATGGGTTTCGTGAAGCTCAACCCATCCTACCGGTGTTTTCCATGATCAGGGGTGTGGCCAAAGCCTCATGGAAGTTAGCTGAAAAACGCCCGCGCCACCGCCGGATCCCGGGTACGGGCAAAGTCCGGCATTGCCGCCAGGAAGGTGTGCCCGTAGGACTTCTTCAACATGCGCGGATCGCACATCACCAACACCCCCCGGTCACTGACATCCCGGATCAGACGTCCGACCCCCTGCTTCAGCGCAATCGCCGCCTGTGGCACCTGGTACTGCATGAAGGGGTTGCCGCCACCGTCTCTGATCGCATCCAGACGCGCCTGCAGCACCGGATCGCCCGGCGAGGCGAACGGCAGCTTGTCGATCACCACCAGCGACAGGGCCTCGCCACGCACGTCCACCCCCTCCCAGAAACTGGAGGTGCCCAGCAACACGGCGTTGCCCGCCTCCACGAAGCGTCGCAGCAGCTCCGCCTTGGGCATCTCGCCCTGCACTAGCATGGGGTATCCCAGGTCCCCCTCTTCCAGGATATCGGCCGCTTCGTTCAACGCCCGGTAGCTGGTGAACAGCAGAAAGGCGCGCCCGCCACTCGCCTCGATCAGCGGGATGGCCTCGCGCATCACCGCCTTTACATAGCCGCGGTCACTGGGCGGCGGCATGCCCCGGGGCACATACCAGAGCGCCTGGTGCTGGAAATCGAAGGGGCTGTCCCACTTGCCGGTGCGTACCCCGGTCAGACCAAGCTGGCGCTGAAAGTGACTGAAACTGTCGCCCACCGCCAGGGTGGCCGAGGTGAAGATCCAGCTCGCCGGGTGGAGCAGCATCTGCTCACTGAACACCCCGGCGATATCGATGGGCGTGCTGTTCAGGCGCAGGCTGTGGCCGAACACCTCGAACCAGCGCACCACCTGCTCCGGTTCCTCCGGGCTGCACAGAGAACCCAGCAGTGCGGACAGGGCCTTGCAGCGCTCATGGCAGCTGTCCAGGCCCTTGCCCCGTCCCTCGATCGCGGCCAGCATGCCGTCGAGCTCCTGCAGCCGCGTCTGCAGCCCCTGTATGGCCTCGCCGATCGCGCTGTCGCTCTCGATGTCCTGCCAGGCGCCCCGCTGTGGCTGTTTCTCGAAGGCGAGCCGAAGGTCCTTGCCGGCCTTGTCCAGGCGGTCGAGCTGGTCGAGGATCTTCGGCAGATCGCCTGCCTCACGGTGGTACTCGGCGCGGGTATCGGTCACCAGCTCGCTGATCTGGCGTGTGCTCAAGGTGCTGCCGAAGAAGTTGCTCGCCACGTCCGGCAGTTGGTGGGCCTCGTCGATGATGAACACATCGGCCGAGGGCAGCAGTTCCCCAAAACCGGCCCCCTTGATGGCGAAGTCGGCGCACAGCAGGTGGTGGTTGATCACCACCAGGTCCGCCTCCTGGGCCTGGCGGCGCGCCTCGACCAGGTGGCACCGACTCCAGGCAGGGCAGTCCTGGCCCAGGCAATTGTCGGTGGTGGAGGTGACCAGCGGCCAGACCGGCGAATCCTCCGACACCTCCCCTATCTCCGCGATATCCCCGCGCTGCGTGGCATGCGACCAGTCTCGCACCTTTAGCAGCACCCGCAGCGTATCCCGGGGATGACCACGCGCATCCTGCAGCGCGAGCTCCATACGATGGACACACAGGTAATTGGCGCGTCCCTTGAGCAGGGCCACCTTCACCGGGCTAGCCATGGCCTCGCGCACCCGCGGCAGGTCACGCAGGAACAACTGGTCCTGCAGATTGCGGGTACCGGTGGAGACGATCACCTTCTGACCCAAGAGCAGGGCCGGGACCAGGTAGGCGAAGGTCTTGCCGGTGCCGGTACCGGCCTCGACGATCAGGCTTTCACCCGCCTCGATCGCCTGCATTACCGCCTCCGCCATCGCCGCCTGCTGCGGACGATGAGCAAACCCCCTCACCTGGCGGGCGAGCAGGCCCTCCGGCCCCAGTATGTCCTCAATATCCGATAACACCGGCGCGTCAGCTACCCTGCTTGCCCCAGACCCCTTCCTGACGCCCGTTGACGGCATCCCATACCAGTTCACCCAGGATCCTGAAGCGAGCCACCGACATGGCGCCGCGCTTGGACCGGCTGGAACTGGACTGCCCGACATACTCCTCCAGTTCCTCGCGACTGGCCCGGTAGATCTCGGATGGTTCGTAGTTCTCGTCCATGAGCACCAGCACCACCGCATCCCACTCCTGGTTGAGCTTGAGCTGACCGATACGCTCACCACCCTTGCTGTCATCGAAGATGGTGCGCGACTTGATCTGGATACGCTCCCCGGTGCGTGGATCGAGGGCATCCCAACCGCCCTGCTCGCCACTTTTGGGCTCCAGCTCCAGCAGGCGCACTGCGTCGTGCTCCGCAATCTCGGTACTGACCCCGGGCAGTGGCTTGCCCATGGCGCGGCGGTACTCCGCCGCCAGGGTGCGTGCCTGGGCAATCAGCTTGTCGGCGGCGTAGGGACTGGTCACATGCGATTCCGGGAATGAAAGTCTGGATTCTACAGGCAAATCACGCCTTGGTCGGTTCCCAGTAACCGAACGCCTGCTGCTGTGCTGCCGCCTGACGCTGCGCCTGCTGTCCCTGCACATCGTGGTAGACGCGGCTGGCGAAGGCACACAGTTCACTCAGGAAGGCCTCCTTGTCCTGCCCCTGCATGCCGGGCTCGCTACCCAGCAGGTAACCGCTTACCGCCGCAAGGTACTGTAGCACCATGCCGGTATCCGCATCCGGATGCTGGCGCTGTACCGCCTGCTGGATGTCCTAGAAGAGTTGTGGTGAGAGTTGAATATCTGCCATGTGACCGACCTGTGTCTATTGAAGAATACGTGCCTGCTCGCGAGCCCGCCGCGCACCCGAAGGATCGCCGCCCGCCTGCCGGGCACGCGCGATCAGATCCCAATTATCCATCTTCAGCGCATCGTTGCCGCGGATCAGGGTGTTCGACTTGGCTGCGAACTGCTCGGCCTTGCCGTAGGCCTGCTGAGCAAGGTACAGGTGGGCCAGGCGGTTCCACAGGCGCGGGTTGCGCGGCTCTATCCGCAGCGCGCGCTCGAGACTGGCCTGCGCCCCTCCATAATCACCGGCCTTCTGTTGCGCCGCGGCGCGCGCAATCAGGTTGCGCACCGCGCGCGAGGAAGGCGCAGTGCGGATAACCGCGACCTGCTGCGGCGGCCGATAGGCGCGGATCTCGGGTTCGTCCGAGACATCCCCGGACCTGGACGCCCCCACCGGCGCCCCATGCGATTCGACAGGGGCCGGTTCCCCGACACGGTAGGGCGAGCCGCAGGCAGACAACAGCAGGATGGACAGAAGGTAAAGTACGCGCATACGCATGGTGACCGGTCTCGGGTGATAAGCGACTCATTCTACTTTGTCACATTTGCCAGAAAGTGGCGGGGTGGCGTGGCTGCATGTGTCCGTCGGCCGCAGGGATGCGGCCGTCGAGCCTACAGGGATGGATTCACGGCGTGACACATTCAGCCACGCTACCCCACTCCGCATCTGCAACCGCCAATATGACAAAGTGGAATCAATAATATCAGGTCAACACGGCGTCACAGGTCGAACAGACGCTGCAACAGGCCCGGCCCACCCTTGCGGGCGCAGGCGGAGCGGGTTTCAGGCTCACTGCCGGCAACAAAGGGAAGCCGCAGCGCGCCCTTGCAACCCTTGGCGGAAAGAAAACCGCTGCCCTCCTCCACCCAGTGATATTCGATCCCGGCGGGCGGCACAGGTGCCAGCGGTTTCAGGCCAAGGGCCTTCATCACCCGGCCAAAGATCGGCAACGCCCCGCTCGAACCGGCCAGGCCGGTCGGCTTGTTGTCGTCGCGACCGACCCACACCGTGGCCACCCGGTCCCCGCCGAAACCCGCAAACCAGCTGTCCCGCAGATCGTCGGTGGTGCCGGTCTTGCCCGCCACATCGAAGGACGCGCCCAGGTAGCGCGCGAGGCCGCGCGCGGTACCCTGTTGCACCACTTCCTGCAGGTTGGCCGTCAGCAGATAGACGGCCTTCGCATCCACCGTCTGACGCACCTCCAGGGGATAGCGCTGCAAGGGTTGGTGATGGGCATCCAGCACCTCGCGGATCGCATGCAGGGGCGCACGGAATCCACCCGCGGCGATGGTCTGATAGACCTGCGTCACCTCGAAGGGGGCCAGTGGCACGGCACCCAGCAGGACGGAAGGATAGGGTTTGACTGGTTTCTGCACGCCCAGCCGATGCAGCATGTCCACCACCGCGTCCAGGCCCAGCGACAGACCGAGATTGACCGTCGCCAGGTTGTAGGAGTGGGTCAGCGCCTGGTGCAACGGGACCCGGCCATGGACCCTGTGATCAAAATTCTGTGGCGCCCAGCGATCGCCATTGGGCAGTTCGAGACGCACCGCCTTGTCATCAACAAGGGTCGCCAGGGAGTAGCGGGCAGGCTGTGAAAGCGCCGCCAGGTAGACCGCTGCCTTGGCCAGCGAGCCAACCGGCCGTTGCGCATCCAGGGCACGGTTGAAACCGGAGACCCCGGCCCGGCGCCCGGCGATCAGCGCGCGCACCTCGCCCCCCTGCGGCGAGGCGATGACCATTGCTGCCTGCAGCAAGCCACGCTGGATGCGACGGGATTTCTCGATCGCTGCCAGTCCGGCGGCAACATTCCTGGCCGCCACATGCTGTTCCCAGGGATCGAGGGTGGTAAAGATCTGCAAGCCCTCGGAGGTCAGATCCTCCGGCCGGTAGTCGCGCGCCAGTTGGCGCCGCACCAGCTGGATAAAACCGGGATAACGATGCTGTTGCAGCCGGCCCCTGGCGGTCACGCCCAGCGGCTGTGCCTGGGCCCGGCGGGCGCTGGCCGCATTGATGAAACCCAGCTTCTGCATCTGCTGCAATACCAGGTTACGTCGCTTGAGCGCGCGTTTCGGATGGCGGCGCGGATTGTAGTACGAGCCCCCCTTGACCAGGCTGACCAGCAACGCCGTCTCATGCAGACGCAGCTCCTTCAGGGGACGGTTGAAGTAGAACAGCGCGGCCAGGCCGAAGCCGTGGATGGCGCGCTCGCCGTCCTGTCCCAGGAAGATCTCGTTGGCATAGGCCTCGAGGATCTCATCCTTGCCGTAGCGGGACTCGACGATCAGGGCCATCAGCGCCTCGTTGAGCTTGCGCCACAGACTGCGCCGGGAATCCAGGATGAAGTTCTTGACCAGCTGCTGGGTGAGCGTGCTGCCCCCCTCCACCACGCCGCCGGCGCGCAGGTTGGCCCACATCGCGCGCGCAATACCGCGCGGATCCACCCCGTGATGCTCGAAGAAACGGCGATCCTCCACCGCCAGCAGGGCCTGCACCAGATGATCCGGCAGGTCCTCACGACGCACCAGCACCCGGTCCTCCCTATGCGCGGGGTAGATGCTGCCGATCTCCGCCGGCTCCAGGCGCACGATGTCCAGGTGTCGCCCCCGGGCATCGGTCAGAGATGTCACCGATCCACCGCTCACCGAAAGACGCAGCTTCAATGGCGCCTGCTCGCCATCCCAGAAACGGAAGGCGCGGGTGTGGATCACGAAGCGGCTGCCTGCCTGGCTCCATTGCGCGCTGCCGGCCGGGCGACGCACATGCCGGTAGCCGAGTATCTGCAGCTCGTAGCGCAACTGCTGTGGCGACAGTTCCGCGCCCTCGTACAGGTCCAGCGGTCGCGCATAGACCCGTGCCGGCACCGCCCAGCGCTTGCCCTCGAAGGCGACCCGCACCTGGTGGGACAGATACAGGCTGTAGCCCCCGAGCAACAGCAGGCCCAGGACCGCCAGACCGATGAGCGCATGTCGCAACCCCCGGCGAGGGGTGGTCCGCCGCCTGCGGGTGCTGGTTTTCCTGCGCGTGGTCTTCTTTCGGGCGGCCGGTTTGCGCCGGCTCTTTGCACCTCGAGTCATTCAGAATCCTAACTAATATGGAAACATTCAATCACAAAGAACACAAAGGACACAAAGAAAATGAAAGCTCTGCGTAGGGTGGGTCGAGCGCAGCGATACCCACCGTTTCAGGCCGCGACCGATGGGTTTCGCAAAGCTCAACCCATCCGTATTTTCCTTGATCAAGGGTGTGGCCAGAGGTTCATGTGAGTTTGTATGATTGTGGTGCGGTTGAGCTGCAAGGTCGGGCTTTAGCCCGACGTGTCGGACTGAAGTCCGACCTACAAAGGGCCGCGGCGCCTCAACTCAAGACCATCGATCGCTTTGTGCCCTTTGTGTTCTTCGTGGTGAATGATCCTAATCACCTAGTTTTCCAGCACCAGCCCATCCACCTTCTGGAAGCCCCGCGGCAGCTTGTTGCCACGCCGCCCGCGCTCACCCTCGTAGGCATTCAGATCGGCCGCCTTCAGCGTCAGGTGGCGCTTGCCGGAGAGCACGCGCACCCGCCCGCCTTCCGGCACCACCAGCACGCCCACCACGTACTCGGAGCGATCCGCGACCGCCTTGCCGGGGATGCCGATGATCTTGTTGCCCTTGCCGCGCGCCATCGCCGGCAACTCGCTGGCCGGGATCACCAGCATCCGGCCCGCGCTGCTGACCGCGACCACGCGGTCGGTATCGGCGTCGAACACCGGGCTCGGTTTCAGCACCCTTGCCCCCTTGGGGAGGGTCAGTACTGACTTGCCGCCCTTTTTGTTCGCCACCAGGTCCCGTGCCCGGACCCGGTAGCCGTAACCGGCATCGGAGGCCATCAGCCACCAGCGATCGAGATCACCGCCCAGGGCCGCTACAAAGGAAGCGCCGGCCGGCGGATTGAAGCGACCGGTCAGCGGCTCCCCCTGCCCACGCGCCGATGGTAGTGTGTGCGCCAGCAGCGAGTAGCTGCGGCCACTGCTGTCGAGAAAGATCACCGCCTGATTGCTGCGCAGGCGCACCGAATCACGATAGCCGTCGCCAGCCTTGTAGTTGAGCTCGGCGGGATCGATCTCATGCCCCTTGGCGGCGCGCACCCAGCCCTTCTCGGACAGCACCACGGTCACCGGCTCGCTGGGCGTCAGCTCGCTTTCATCCATGGCCTCGGCGGGCGGGCGCTGTGCGATGCGGGCGCGACGGTCATCGCCGTATTTCTCGGCATCCGCGATCAATTCCTTCTTGATCAGGGTCTTCATGCGCGCCTTGGAACCGAGGGTCTTCTCCAGTTGCTGACGCTCGCGATCCAGCTCCTCCTGCTCGGCGCGGATCTTCATCTCCTCCAGGCGCGCCAGCTGGCGCAACTTGGTGTCCAGGATATAATCCGCCTGAACATCGGTCAGCCCGAAACGGGCCATCAGCACCGGCTTGGGCTCATCCTCGCTGCGGATGATGCGGATCACCTCGTCGATATTGAGAAAGGCGATCAACAGCCCTTCGAGCAGATGCAGTCGATCGGTGACCTTGTCCAGCCGGTATTCCAGGCGCCGTCTCACCGTATCGAAACGGAACGCAAGCCACTCCTTGAGCAGGCTGTGCAGATCCTTGACCGCGGGTCGTCCGTCCAGACCGATCATGTTCATATTGACCCGGTAGGTGCGTTCCAGGTCGGTGATCGCGCACAGGTGCAGCATGACCCGTTCCAGGTCGACACGGTTGGAACGCGGCACGATCACCAGGCGGGTCGGGTTCTCGTGATCGGATTCATCACGCAGATCCTCGATCCAGGGCAGCTTCTTGGAGCGCATCTGGGCCGCGATCTGCTCCAGTATCCTGGCCCCCGAGACCTGGTACGGCAAGGCGTCCAGCACCACCACCCCGTTCTCCCGGTGCCAGCGGGCACACACCCTCACCGAGCCATGACCGGTCTCGTAGATGCGTTGCAGCTCATCCGGGGCGGAGATGATCTCGGCCTCGGTAGGAAAATCCGGCCCGGGGATGTGCCCGCACAGCTCTGCCACCGTGGCCTTCGGTTGCTCGATCAGGCGCACACAGGCCGCAGCGACCTCGCGCAGGTTGTGCGGCGGGATATCCGTGGCCATGCCCACGGCGATACCGGTACTGCCATTGAGCAGCACGTTGGGCAGGCGCGCCGGGAGCCGCTCGGGTTCCTTCAGGGTGCCATCGAAATTAGGCTGCCAGTCGACCGTGCCCTGCCCCAGTTCGGACAACAGCACCTGCGCGTAGGGTGTCAGCCGCGCCTCGGTATAGCGCATGGCGGCAAACGACTTGGGATCATCCGGCGAGCCCCAGTTGCCCTGCCCGTCGATCAGGGGATAACGGTAGGAAAAGGGCTGCGCCATCAGCACCATCGCCTCGTAGCAGGCCGAATCACCGTGCGGGTGGAACTTGCCCAGCACGTCGCCCACGGTGCGCGCGGACTTCTTGAACTTGGCAGTGGCCGACAGCCCCAGTTCAGACATGGCGTAGACGATGCGACGCTGGACCGGCTTCAGACCATCGCCGATGAACGGCAGGGCGCGATCCAGGATGACGTACATGGAATAGTCCAGGTACGCCTTTTCGGTGAATTGTGCGAGGGGGAGACGTTCGGTGCCGTCGGGGTTGTACTGGGGTTCCTGATCCATCGCCACTGCGTTGATGATTCTTCGGTGGCGGGATTCTACACCCCGGGACGGAAATATTCGCGGCAGGAAGCCCTGGCAGGGCGCCTCAGTGCTGCGCCATCGCCACCGCGCCGCCCGCCTCACGATGAACATCATCGAAGATGCTCAGGATATCGTTACGCCACCGCCGGAACTGCACCTGCATGGCATGGTCCTTGGGGTAATAGCGGGTGAAGGTCAGCGGGTCGACTGCGGTGACCACGGTCTCGCCCTTCTCCGCCTCGACCGCGATCTTCAACGGCAGATAGACCACGAACTCCGGGTGTTGCGCGCTGATACGACGGATCCCCGCGAGCTTGCCGAAGAACAGCACACGGTAGGTATCGGAATGGAATCCGAACCCGCCCAGGCCGCTGTCGCACTTCTGGACATGCGCCACCGCATAGCCGTGTTCCTCGATGGCCGTCTTCAGGTACTCGATGGCGAGATCGGCCTTCATGTTGACCCGGGCCATCAGCATGTGATCGGCCATGGCCTGACCGGCCAACAGCAGACCGCCCAGCAGTAGCAGACGTATGAACCGGATCACAGCGTGGCCTCCTCGATGATCTCGTTGAAGGTCTCTTCCATGTGATCCCAAAGCTCGACCAGCTGGTCGTTGTTGAACCAGCGCGAGATCACCCGCAGGTTAGGAACCACCAGCAGCACCTTTCCATCCGGGCGCTCCATCACGGTCACGCGGCAGGGAAGCACCACGCCCAGGCGTGGTTCGATATTCAACATCCCATAGAGGTCGTTGAAATTGCAGAAACGGATGCCGATCTGTTTTCGGTTGACCTTGAACTCGTCGGTCACCCCCTGCTCCAGGTAACGTGCAGGGAAGATCCGGAAATTGTTACCCGCCAGGGTCTCCTTGATATTCGCCACGGTGGTCTCGAAGTCGTAGGGCGACTCGACCACATGCGATGGCGGCTCGTCCTCGGCCAACGCCGGCCGCGCCGGCACCTGGCTTCCCAGCACGCGTACATAGGCGACCAGGTCTTCGATATCCTTTTTCGAGAGCTGCTTGCCCCGGGCCGGCATGCCCGATGACACCCGCCCCACGCTAATGATCTGCCTGATCATGCGGTCGGTCGCCGCGTGCTGAAAACCCGGATTGGCGATCGCCGCCGGCATCACCAGGAAGGAACGCTTGCGTGACAGGGTCACGCCCGTCCCCTTGCCCGCACCCATGCCGTCCTCGGCATGGCAGGCAACGCATTCCTTCGCGTACAGGGCCTTGCCCCGGTCCGCGTCGCCTTTGAGCGGGCCCGGATCGTAGACCCGCTCACGGGTATCGGTTCGGGTGCGCAGGAAGCCGATGATGGCCTTTACCTGCGCATCGCTCAGATCCTCGAAGGCCGGCATGATGCGTCCCGGACGTCCCCTGCGAATGGTCTTGAACAGGTAGTCGTTGCTGTAGTCACGAAATTTCTGCGCTGTCAGGGGCAGGCCGATCCCGCCCGCGCCATCGAACTGGTGGCAGGCCGCACAGTGTTCGATATACAGCGCCTTGCCATCAGGCGTCGCCAAGGCGGAGGCCGGGCCTAGCAGACCCAGAATAAGCAAAATCAATGCGCGGAAACGCATGCGCCAGCCCTCGTTAAAGATGAAACAGTTATAGGTATTACCAAATACTAATCTATTTGGCTTGATACACGTCAAAATACCGGGAATGTAGTCGTAAAACGCCTATGGTGTCGGAATATGGCCGGGAAATGCTCAAATCTCGGCCAGGTCGCCCTTTTCCTGCAGCCAGGCCTTGCGGTCGGAGGCGCGTTTTCTGGCCAGCAGCATGTCCATCAGACCATTGGTATCGTCACCGGGCGTCAGCAACAATTGCACCAGGCGTCGCGTATCCGGATGGATGGTGGTCTCGCGCAGCTGGGCCGGATTCATCTCGCCCAGTCCCTTGAAACGCTGGATGCTGACCTTGCCGCGCAGTTTCTCGGCCGCGATACGATCCAGCACCCCCTGGCGCTCATGTTCATCCAGGGCGTAGAACACCTGTTTGCCGACATCGATGCGGTACAGGGGCGGCATGGCGACATACACGTGCCCCTCCTGCACCAGGCGGCGGAAATGCCGCAGGAACAGGGCGCACAACAGGGTCGCAATGTGGGCCCCGTCGGAATCGGCATCGGCCAGGATGCAGATCTTGCCGAAGCGCAGCTTGGACAGGTCGTCGCTGCCCGGCTCCACCCCAATCGCCACCGAGATATCGTGCACCTCCTGCGAGGCCAGCACCTCGGCCGGATCCACCTCCCAGGTATTCAGGATCTTGCCGCGCAGCGGCATGATGGCCTGGAAGTTGCGGTCGCGCGCCTGCTTGGCCGATCCGCCGGCCGAATCCCCCTCGACCAGGAACAACTCGGTGCGCTCGGGATCGTCGGACAGACAGTCCGCCAGCTTGCCGGGCAGCGCCGGGCCCTGGGTGACCTTTTTGCGCACCACCTTGCGTCCCGCGCGCTGGCGCGCCTGCGCGGCGCTGATCGCCAGTTCCGCGATGCGCTCCCCCTGATCGACGTGCTCGTTCAGCCACAGGCCGAAGGCGTCCTTGACCACGCCCGAGACAAAGGCCGCACATTCGCGCGAGGAAAGCCGCTCCTTGGTCTGCCCCGAGAACTGCGGGTCGGCCAGTTTGACCGACAGGATATAACTGATGTTCTGCCAGATATCGTCCGGCGCCAGCCTGACCCCGCGTGGCAACAGGTTGCGGAACTCACAGAACTCGCGCACCGCCTCGGTCAGGCCGCTGCGCAGGCCGTTGACGTGGGTACCTCCCTGGGCCGTGGGAATCAGGTTGACATAGCTCTCGGTAACGGCCTCGCCGCCTTCGGGAAGCCACACCAGCGCCCAGTCCGCGGCCTCGGCATTTCCGGACATCGAACCGATGAACGGTTCCTCCGGCACGGTTGGCGTGCCGGCCAGCTCATCGATCAGGTAATCGCGCAGGCCGTCCTCGTAATACCACTCGTCGTGCTCCTGCTGCCCCTCCTGGTGAAAGCGGATGCGCAGGCCCGGGCACAACACCGCCTTGGCGCGCAGGACATGCTGCAACTGGCGTACATTGAACTTCGCGGAATCGAAGAACTGCGGGTCCGGCTGAAAACGCACCCGGGTGCCGGTATTGTTGCGCCCCACCTTGCCCACCACCGTGAGATCGGACACCTTCTCACCGTTCTCGAACGCGATATGGTGCTCCCTGCCATCCCGCTTGACCCAGACATCGAGGCGCTTCGACAGGGCATTCACCACCGACACACCAACCCCGTGCAGACCGCCAGAGAACTGGTAGCTCTTGTTGGAGAACTTGCCACCGGCATGCAGCTTGGTGAGTATCACCTCGACGCCGGGGATACCCTGTTCCGGGTGGATGTCCACCGGCATGCCGCGACCGTCGTCGGAGGCCTCCAGCGAACCGTCTTTGTAAAGGGTCACGGTAATGGTTTTCGCGTACCCCGCAATCGCCTCGTCGACACTGTTGTCGATCACCTCCTGGGCCAGGTGATTGGGGCGGTCCGTGTTGGTATACATGCCGGGGCGTTTGCGCACCGGTTCCAGTCCGCTCAGTACCTCGATCGCGGAGGCGTCATACTTGCTCATCGGTATTTGGACAACTTACTCGTAGGGGGAAGCGTAATCACCGGCCTCGTGCTGGGGCATTGCCCGGATCCGGTCCGGATCACGCGGGTTGGTATCGGAACACAGGACGTCACGCATCAGCTCGGCCCGGTAACTGCCCGGCCACACAGCACGCCAGCGCGGCAGCTTAATGGTACGCAGCGGTCTGGAGCGCTTCGGATTGTAATAGGCATAGACCTTGTATTCCTTGGTGGCGCAGCGGAACCCCTCGTAACTGCCGTTGTAGGCGCCGCTTTGCGAGCGGACGACGATCCACAGGCGGGTGACGTGATCACGCTCGTCCACGCTGAGGTGCTTTAGATCCGCGAACAGGCTCATACCCTGCGGCAGGTGCAGGACCTCCAGGTGGCTGAGATCCGCATCCGCCGGTCCCCTCCCCACCTGGGTCTCGATCTCGACCCAGGGCACTTCGAGGGCCTCGTTATAGTCCTCATTGGTGTGCTCCAGATCGGCATAGGGGTCTGCCACGTCACGCGCCGCCAGGGAGGTGGCGAAAAGGCAGGCGAGCAGAAACAGCAGATATCTCAAAACGGATTCCCCGGAAAAAAGCCAGGGCCACGTCATCCAAGTTCGTAACTCACTGAAAAGTGGGGCGGGTGGTCTGCTTGGAAAACTTCGGCGGCAGGGATGCCGCCGTAGAGCCTGCATGGATGTATTCACGGCGTTTTTCCAAGCAGACCACCTGCCCCACCCGAGTTAGATGACCTTACCCTGGGAAAAAGCAGTCGGGAGTTTAACGCGAAACCTTCCTTCTATAGAATGCCCCGATCACTATTTGCCGGCAGAACCAACCGTGAGCAAGGAAAAACAAGCCGATATCCCCTTCGAGGAGGCCCTGGCCCAGCTGGAAACCCTGGTCGAACGCATGGAATCGGGCGAACTCTCGCTCGAAGAGTCGTTGGCCTCCTTCGAACAGGGCATCGCGCTGACCCGCAACTGCCAGCAGGCCCTCGACGAGGCCGAGCAGAAGGTCAGCATCCTCACCACCAACACCGGGGATGCGGGAACGGAAGCCTTCGACGATGACGCTTGACCCGCAGTTCCAGCTGTTCCTCGCCGCCAGTCGGGAACGCGTGCAAGCCCATTTGGATGAATGGCTGCCCCCGGAATCGATCCCGCCCCAGCGCCTGCACCAGGCGATGCGCTACGCCGCCCTGGGAAACGGCAAGCGCGTACGACCGGTGCTGGTGTATGCCGCCGGCCAGGTGGCGGGCGCGCCACAGGAACGGCTGGGCGTGCCGGCCTGCTCGGTCGAACTCATCCATGCCTATTCACTGGTGCATGACGACCTCCCCGCCATGGACGACGATGACCTGCGGCGAGGCCGACCGACCTGTCACAAGGCCTATGACGAGGCGACTGCCATCCTTGCCGGCGATGCCCTGCAGACACTGGCCTTCCGGCTGCTTGCGCACCTGCCGCAGCTGGACATACCGGCTGAACAGCGCCTGCACATGATCGATGAACTCGCGCTGGCCTCCGGCTGCCGGGGCATGGCCGGCGGGCAGGCCCTGGATATCGACGCGGTAGGCCGGGAACTGAGCATTGCCGAACTGGAGAACATGCACATCCACAAGACCGGCGCCCTGATCCGGGCCTCGGTTCGCCTGGGGGCGCTGTGCGCCGACAGCATCCCCGACGACACCCTGCGTCGCCTCGACCGCTATGCCAAGTGCATCGGCCTGGCCTTCCAGATCCGTGACGACATCCTCGACGTGGAAGGCGAAACCGCCGACCTGGGCAAGACCCGGGGCAAGGACGAGGCCGCCAACAAACCGACCTACCCGGCGCTGCTGGGCCTCGACGGCGCCCGCGAAATGGCCGGGCGCCTGCTCGAGGAGGCGCTCGACAACCTCAGCGCCTTCGATGGGGAAGCCGCGCCCCTGCGATCCCTGGCGCTCTACATCGTCGGCCGCACACGCTAGGAGCCTGTCGGATTTAACAGGCTGTTGAAAACCGTGCCGATTCTGCCCTGTTTTCACCAGACGGAGGGGATCGACGGCCATTGTTGCGAGTTGAGTTGACCCAAGAGGCCCAATGCACTGGAAAATGCTGACC
>JAKRWE010000056.1 GCA_024712425.1 Chromatiales bacterium | reverse complement strand
AAATCAAAGCTTTCTTGGGTACATTTTGTCACGGGCAAAACCTTGTTCGGATCCAGTGTAACCAACTGAATTTTAACGAACTACACGGGTTTTGCCCTTTTTATTTGTGAAATATTCGGGCCAGGCGGCAGGGTCGCGATGGCCAGTTCCAGGTCGCCGATCTCGACCGCGTGGCAGGCCGCCTCGGAATCCATGAAGCGGATGTCGAGTTCGACATCGGGATAACTGTGGGTGAAATGCTTGAGGGGCCCGGGAAGCCGGTGCAGGCCGATGTGATGGCTGGTGCCCATCAGCAGCCGGCCGCTGATCTCGCCTGACAGGTCGGCCAGGGTACGGCGTATCTCCCGGGCATCGTTGAGCAGCCGTCTTGCGCGGGGCAACAGGGCCTGTCCGGCCTGGGTGAGGGATATCCTGCGACCGATGCGGTCGAACAGTGCCACGCCGAGGTCAACCTCCAGCTGGGCGATGCGTTTGCTGACCGCCGGCTGAGTCAGATAAAGGTGTTCCGCGGCGCGCGAGAACGACTGGTGTTCGGCCACGGCGATGAAGGCCTGCAGGGATGCGATGTCCATAAATTCCCAATAAGAATGAAAAATATAAATTTACGTTATCCATATTAGGCGTTAGATTTACCCCTGTCATGAACTTTTGGGGATCGTTTCGATGTCTGCCAGGACGCTGTACGACAAGCTGTGGGATTCACACGTGGTGCGGGAAGACGAAGATGGTACCTGCCTGCTGTATATCGACCGGCAGCTGGTGCACGAGGTCACCTCGCCGCAGGCCTTCGAGGGACTGCGCCTCGCGGGGCGCCGGCCCTGGCGTGCCGATGCCAATCTGGCGACACCGGATCACAACGTACCGACCACCGACCGCAGCAAGGGTATCGCGGACCCCATTTCGCGTATCCAGGTCGAAACCCTGGACCACAACTGCGAGGAGTTTGGAATCACCGAGTTCCGCATGGACGATATTCGCCAGGGGATCGTGCACGTGGTTGGGCCGGAGGAAGGCGCCACCCTGCCGGGCATGACCGTGGTGTGTGGCGATTCGCACACCTCCACGCATGGCGCCTTCGGCGCGCTGGCACACGGCATCGGCACCTCCGAGGTCGAGCATGTGCTGGCCACCCAATGCCTGATCCAGAAGAAGTCCAGGGCGATGCAGGTCGTGATCGATGGGCCGGTCGGTCCGGGTGTGACGGCCAAGGATATCGTGCTCGCCATCATCGGCGAGATCGGTACGGCCGGCGGCACCGGCTATGCCATCGAATTTGCCGGCCAGGGCATCATGGGCCTCTCCATGGAGGGGCGCATGACGGTCTGCAACATGGCGATCGAGGCGGGCGCGCGGGCCGGTTTCGTGGCGGTGGACGACAAGACCATCGACTACGTCAGGGGGCGTCCCTATGCGCCCAGTGGTGACGACTGGGATAAGGCGGTTGCCGCCTGGCGGGACCTGCACTCGGACCCGGGCACGGTGTTCGACAAGACGGTGGTCATCAAGGGTGAGTGCATCAAGCCGCAGGTGACCTGGGGGACCTCGCCGGAGATGGTGGTGCCGGTCGATGCCAGGGTGCCGAATCCGGACCGTGAAGCGGATGCGGTGAAGGCGGACGGCATGCGTCGCGCGCTGGCATACATGGGGCTGGAGGCGGATACGCCGATCACCGATATCCCGGTCGACAAGGTCTTCATCGGTTCCTGCACCAATTCACGCATCGAGGACCTGCGCGCAGCGGCCGAGGTGGTGCGCGGGCGCCGGGTCGCCGACAACGTAAAACAGGTGCTGGTGGTGCCGGGATCGGGGCTGGTCAAGCAACAGGCGGAAGAGGAAGGGCTGGACCGGATCTTCATCCAGGCCGGCTTCGAATGGCGCGAACCGGGCTGCTCCATGTGCCTGGCCATGAACGCCGACCGCCTGGAACCGGGCGAGCGCTGCGCCTCGACCTCGAATCGCAACTTCGAGGGTCGCCAGGGGCAGGGCGGACGCACCCACCTGGTCAGCCCGGCCATGGCCGCTGCTGCCGCAGTGACGGGGCATTTTGTGGATGTGAATGAGTTGGTTACGGGTTAGGTTTAACCGCGAAGGACGCGAAGGATGCAAAGAAGATGAAAGTTGTGCGTAGGGTGGGTTGAGCGCAGCGATACCCACCGTTTCAGGCCGCGTTCGATGGGTTTCGCGAAGCTCGACCCATCCTACCCGTATTTTCCATGATCGAGGGTGTGGCCAGGGGTTCATGGAAGTTAGGGTGGATCTGAACTCCCTTCGCGACCTTAGCGTTCTTAGCGGTTAATCGTTAACAGAATTTGGAATGAAGCCATGAAAAAGTTTGAAAAGTTTACCGGGGTGGTGTGCCCTCTCGATCGGGCCAATGTGGACACCGACGCGATCATTCCCAAGCAGTTTCTGAAGTCGATCAAGCGTACCGGCTTCGGCCCCAACCTGTTCGACGAGTGGCGCTATCTGGATCACGGCGAGCCGGGCATGGACAACAGCACACGCCCGATCAATCCGGACTTCGTGCTGAACGATCCACGCTATGCCGGGGCCAGTATCCTGCTGGCGCGCGAGAACTTCGGTTGCGGTTCCTCGCGTGAGCACGCCCCCTGGGCGCTGGCCGACTATGGCTTCCGGGTGATCATCGCGCCGAGCTTCGCCGATATCTTCTTCAACAACTGTTTCAAGAACGGCATCCTGCCGATTGTTCTGGACGGGGATGTCGTGGATCGCTTGTTTCAAAAGTCGACAAGGGAAGAGGCCCTGCGGATCGAGGTCGACCTGGAGGCCCAGAGGCTCCGCCTCGCCGACGGCGAGGAGATCGGTTTCGACGTGGACCCCTTCCGCAAGCACTGCCTGCCGGAAGGCCTCGATGACATCGGCCTGACCCTGCAGCATGTGGACGAGATAAAGGCCTATGAGGAACGACGCAGGGCCGAGGCCCCGTGGTTGTTCAAGACGGCGTCGGGGGGGTAACCGCCAAGGACGCAAAGAGCGCCAAGAGGTAAGAGCAAGGATGCTTGAAATTATTGGTAAGGAAATCGTGGATAGCGCTATTAAGGTGCATATGGCGCTTGGCCCGGGCTTATTGGAAAGCGCGTACGAGGTGTGTCTGTCATACGAATTGGCCACCAGAGGGTTTCGGGTAGATCGCCAACTTCCGCTGCCGGTGACTTATTACGAAGTGGTCCTGGAAGCGGGGTATCGTTTGGATTTGGTTGTCGATTCATCTGTCGTAATAGAACTCAAGTCGGTAGAGCATGTATTGCCAATTCATGAAGCTCAATTGTTGAGCTATATGAGGCTTGGAGATTATCGTTTGGGTTATCTCTTGAACTTCAACACGAGGAGAATGAAGGACGGAATAAAACGTATGGTCAATCAATTGTGATTCTTTGCGTTCTTTGCGCCCTTTGCGGTTAATCAATCATGACAAAACGTATATTGGTATTGCCTGGTGACTGCATCGGACCGGAGATCGTCGCCGAGGCGGTCAAGGTATTGGACAGGCTGGCCGGCGAGGGTCTGGCTATCGAGATGGACGAGGGCCTGGTCGGGGGGGCGGCCTACGATGTAACCGGCAGTCCGCTGCCGGAGGCGACGCTGGATATGGCGCGCGAGGCGGACGGGATCCTGCTCGGTGCGGTCGGCGGCTACAAGTGGGAGTCGCTGGATATCTCGGTGCGTCCGGAGAAGGGTCTGCTGGGACTGCGCTCGGAGCTGGGTCTGTTCTCCAACCTGCGCCCGGCGGTGCTCGCGCCGCAGCTGGCGGATGCCTCCTCGCTCAAGCCGGAGATCGTTGCCGGCCTGGACATCATGATCGTGCGTGAGCTGACCGGTGGTATCTACTTCGGCCAGCCGCGCGGTGTGCGGGAGCTGGAAAACGGTGAACGCCAGGGTTACAACACCCTGGTGTACGCCGAGCACGAGGTCGAGCGCATCGTGCGCAGTGCCTGCGAGATCGCCATGAAGCGCGGCAGGAGGCTGTGCTCGGTGGACAAGGCCAACGTGCTCGAGTGCACCGAGCTGTGGCGCGAGGTGGCGATCCGGGTGGTGGAAAACGAATACCCCGAGATCGAGCTCAGCCACATGTACGTGGACAACGCCGCCATGCAGCTGGTCAAGTGGCCCAAGCAGTTCGATGTGATCGTGACCACCAACATGTTCGGCGACATCCTGTCGGACTGCGCCGCCATGCTGACCGGCTCCATCGGCATGCTGGGCTCCGCCTCGCTGAACGAGAAGGGCCAGGGCATGTACGAGCCGATTCATGGCTCGGCGCCCGATATCGCCGGCAAGGGCATTGCCAATCCGCTGGCGACCATCCTGTCGGTGGCCATGATGCTGCGCTACAGCCTGGACGAGCCGGCCATGGCCGAGCGCATCAAGGCGGCGGTGAACAAGGTGCTCGACGACGGCCTGCGCACGCCCGACATCATGTCCGAGGGCATGACCGAGGTAGACTGCGAGGCCATGGGCGATGCGGTGGTGGCGGCGTTGTGAGATGAATTTACCGCCAAGGTCGCCAAGGGTGTTCGTCTTGAGTCCTTTGCGATCTTTGCGTCCTTTGCGGTTCAACGACTCAATCTGGAAAAGATGATGAAAAGAGTAGGTTTTGTAGGCTGGCGCGGCATGGTGGGTTCGGTCCTGATGGACCGCATGCGCGAAGAGAACGATTTCGACCTGATCGACGAGCCGGTGTTCTTCAGCACCTCGCAGGTGGGTCAGGCCGGGCCGGATATCGGCAAGGCCATTCCAGCGCTCAAGGATGCTACCGATATCGACGAGCTCCGGCAGATGGAGGCGATCGTCACCTGTCAGGGCGGCAGCTATACCAAGCAGGTGTTCGACGAACTGCGCAAGTCGGGATGGGACGGTTACTGGATCGATGCAGCATCCTCCCTGCGCATGGCCGATCACAGCGTCATCGTGCTGGACCCGGTCAACCGTGATGTCATCGACCGTGCGCTCGCGGACGGTGTGAAGGATTTCATCGGTGGCAATTGCACGGTCAGTCTGATGCTGATGGGGCTGGGCGGGCTGTTCCAGAACGATCTGGTGGAGTGGATGACAGCCATGACCTACCAGGCGGCATCCGGCGCCGGCGCGCGCAACATGCGTGAACTGCTCAGCCAGATGGGCTGGTTGCGCGATGCCGTTGCGGATCAGCTGGCCGATCCATCCTCGGCGATCCTGGATATCGATCGGTCGGTGACCGACGCCATGCGTGCCGATGGCTGTCCGACCGAGAACTTTGGCGTGCCGCTGGCCGGCAGCCTGATCCCGTGGATCGACGTGGCGCTGGAGAACGGCCAGTCCAAGGAGGAATGGAAGGCGGTTGCAGAGACCAACAAGATCCTCGGGCGCGGTGATGATCTCATACCGATCGACGGGACCTGTGTGCGGATCGGCGCCATGCGCTGTCACAGTCAGGCCTTGACCATCAAGCTCAAGAAGGATGTGCCGGTCGATGAGATCGAGCAGATGCTCGATGAAGCCAACGACTGGTCGAAGGTGATCCCGAATGAGCGTGACATCACCGTCCGGGAGCTCAGTCCGGCGAAGGTCACCGGTACCCTGTCGGTTCCGGTCGGTCGTCTGCGCAAGATGAACCTGGGCGACGAGTACCTCAATGCCTTTACGGTCGGCGATCAGTTGCTGTGGGGTGCAGCGGAGCCGCTGCGACGCATGCTGCGGATCCTGTTGGACCGGTAAATCATGGTGCCCGGGTGAGAGGGCATGCCCGTGATGCTGATCCGGTGAAACTGTGAATCGAGTCACAGCTGCCGTATTCGGATCCCCGCAAGGCCCGGAAGGACGCTCCGGCTTCCCATCTTTATGTTGGTGGAAATCCCTTGCTCGGCTATAGTTAGCTGCTAATCATTAGGTTGCTTCTCAAGCCATGTGGCTGGCTTTTCAGCTTGAGCAGGCGGTTCAAAGGAGAGCGGGTCGGATGCCCGCGCGGGGGGGTTGATGGTACGTGGTTTGACGCTGGCAGTGGCCTTGGCCTTGGGGACTGTAACGGTTCCTGCTCATGCCTTGGGTCTGGGAGACATCAAGGCGACGTCGTCGCTCAATCAGGAATTCAAGGCGGATATCGATCTGCTCTCCGTTGCCAAGGGCGAACTCGACGGTGTGCGGATCAAGCTTGCCGATCAGAGCGAGTTTGCCAGGGCGGGTGTCGAACGGCCGTTCTTTCTCACCCTCCTGAAATTCCGTACCGAACGCCTGAAAAACGGCAAGGCGGTCATCCACGTCTCGTCCGATTTCCCCGTGCGTGAGCCGTTCCTGGATTTCCTGGTAGAGATCAACTGGCCCCGCGGCCGCCTGATCCGCGAATACACGGTATTGCTGGATCCGCCGGCCACCACCCGTCGTCATGCCCCCCGCGTACAGGCGGCGCCGGCTCGCACGACCACCTCGCGAGCTGCGCCCGTGGCATCCAAACCGGTCGTGCAGGCGACCGCCGGTGGGGAGTATGGCCCGGTTGCCGCCAACGAGACCCTGTGGAGCATCGCAAAGAAACTGCGCCCGCGGGGTGCCAGCATGGAGCAGATGATGATGGCCCTGAAACGGGTAAATCCCGAGGCCTTCATCGGCGGCGACATCAACCGTCTGCGCAAGGGACAGGTGCTGCGTGTGCCGGTGTCTGACGAGATCCTGTCTATCTCCCGCAGCCAGGCACGTCAGGCCTACCGCGAGGCGCAGGAGCAGTGGCTGACGCGCAAGGCGGAGCGACTGCAGGCCCAGGCCGAGCAGGCAGGCAAAGAGGCAGCGCTTGCAAAGGCGCCCGAAGGGGCAGCGGGCACTGAAGGCAAGCCTGCCGACGAGCTGCGCATCGCCACCGCCCGGCCCGAGGGCGAGGGCGAGGCCGGCGCCAGTGAGGACAAGGGCGATGAAACCATCGAGCAGCTGAAGCAGAAACTGCTGCTTGCCCGCGAGAACGCGGAATCCTCGCGCGTGGAGTCGGATACCCTGCGCAACGAGATCGCGGACATGCAGAAGCGACTCGAGGACATGCAACGGCTGATCACCCTGAAGGACAACCAGCTGGCTCAACTCCAGGCCGGTGTCGCGCCCGAGGCGGCGCCGGTTGTCGCACCAGGGGCAGCATCGGAACCGAACCCCGTCGAACAGGCCATGCAAGAGGCGGAGCAGGCGGCCGGTGCGGAAACGACAGCTGCGGAGTCCGCTGAAGGGGGCGCGGCTGCAGAGGATGAACTGGCCGCGGCGGCGGACCTGGTTATCGACCAGGAGAATGCCGGGGAAGAGGCGTCAGCACCGGCGGCACAGGCAACGACGCCCGAGGCAGCGACAGAGCCGCCTGTGGCAGCGGAAAAACCGGGGTCCGAAGAGGAACTGGTGGTTGCTGGCGCGACGGAGGAACCGAAGGCTGCCGAGCCGGCGCCGAAACCCGCGCCCGCACCCGCGGTCGAGCCGGTAACGCCAAAACCGGCACCCGGTCTGCTCGACAGCCTGTTGGGCAAGAACCTGCCCTACGTGGCTGGTGGGGGCGGCATCCTGGTGTTGCTGCTGCTTCTGTTGCTGATGCGGCGTGGCAAATCCGAAGAAGTGGCCGAAGCCGCTGACGAGACCCCGTCGCCCGCCGGCGGGGAGCCTGAAAGCGGCCCGGCCGAAACCGAGACGCAGGAACCGGAGGCCGCCGCCGAGGAGACCTCCTTCCTGAGCGAATTCAGTCCCAGCGAGGTCAACGCGCTGCGTGATGAAAGCGGCGAGGTGGACCCGGTGGCGGAAGCCGATGTCTACATCGCCTATGGCCGTTACCAGCAGGCCGAGGATCTGCTCGAGCAGGCCATGCAGAACGAGCCCGACCGCCTGGCGTTCAAGCGCAAACTGCTCGAGGTCTACTACGCCACCCGCAACAAGGACGCCTTCAATGCGCTGGCGAAAGGCATGGTGGATGGCGGACAGGACATTGCCGATCCGGAGGGCCGGGAGCTGGATCCCGACAATGGGCTGTATGCCGAGTCGGACCAGCTTGCCTCCGTGCTCACGGACATGGATGTGGATGCCGAGGGGGGCATGGCGCCGGACGATGACGAAATGAGTGAGCTGGCCTCTGAACTCATCGACGAGACCCTGGACGATATCGAAACCGAGGAGGAGCTGCTGGCGGATGCCGTGGATGAGCCGTCCCTGGATATCGAGGATCTGAAGGAACTCGAGGGGCTGGACGACCTCGATGACGAGTCCCTGTCCCTGGAGGATCTCGAGTCGCTGGACCTCGACCTGGCCGAGGATGCGGCAACGGTTACCGAGCAGGAGACCTCGGACTCGGCCCTCACGGTCGAGACACTGGAGCTTCCCTCCATGGACGAGCACCTGCCGCCGTCCAATGACCTCGAGACCGAGGAAGAAGACCTGGAGGCGCAGCTGGATGAACTGAGCGACCTCTCCTCGCTGGACGCCGACCTGGGCCAGTTGACCGAGGATCTTTCGGACGAGTCGGTCTCGGCCTCGACCGAAGAGCAGGTTCTGGACCAGCCGATCAGCCTGGACGAGGCCTTTGAAAAGGATCTCGACAATGAAGAAGCCGATCTCGATATCGAGAGTCTCGCGCCCGAGTCGGAGTCGGTCGATGCGGGTGCCGTCGAGACAAAGCTGGACCTGGCAAAGGCCTTTGTCGAAATGGGGGATGGCGAGGGCGCGCGTGACATCCTCGAAGAGGTGCTGAAGGAAGGCAACGAGGAGCAACGCCAGACAGCACAGCAACTTCTGGACGATATTGCCTAGAAATCCTCTTGGCGATGATCATTTGCCGGCAAGCCGGTTCCTGCAGGGTGCCGTGTGTAGGAGCCGCCTTGGCGGCGAATGGTTGGCGAACACGACATGCGAATTGCCCTGGGAATCGAATACGACGGCAGCGCCTTCCATGGCTGGCAGGCGCAGCAGGCGGGCGTGCGCACGGTTCAGACCGCGCTCGAGTCGGCCCTGGCGCGCGTCGCCGATCACCCGCTGCGCGTGGTGTGCGCCGGGCGCACCGATACCGGGGTGCACGCCCTGGGCCAGGTGGTGCACTTCGATACCGAGGCGCAGCGCAGCGAGCGCAACTGGCTGCTGGGCAGTAACGTCAATCTGCCGGATGACGTCAGCGTGACCTGGGCAAGGGAGGTCAGTGGGGAATTCAGCGCCCGCTTTTCCGCGCTATCGCGCCGCTATCGCTATTTCATCCTGAACCGGACGGCACGCAGCGCGGTGCTGGCGGGACGGGTTACCTGGACCCATCGTCCACTGGACGCGGAGCGCATGCACCATGCGGGGCAGGTGCTGGTGGGCGAGCATGACTTCTCCAGTTACCGTGCGCTGGGCTGTCAGGCCAAGAGCCCGGTGCGTACCCTGCATTCACTGAACGTGGAGCGGCGAGGGGATTTCGTGATCCTGTCGCTGCACGCCAATGCCTTTCTGCATCATATGGTAAGAAACATCGCGGGCGTCCTGATGGCAATCGGACGCGGCGACCGTCCCGCGGAATGGGCGGCCGAGGTGCTGGCGCTGCGCGACCGTACCCTCGGCGGCGTCACCGCGCCTCCCCACGGCCTGTATTTCGAGCAGGTCGAATACCCGCCCAAGTTCAGCATCCCGACACCGGCCCTGAGCGGCTTTCCGGTTTGAGAGGGTTAAATCGCGAAGTGCGCAAAGGTACGCACTCGTTGCGGTACCCCAAGCAAATTCACTTTGCGTACCTTTGCGTTCTTTGCGGTTTCAAGTCGATTCCAGCACGCACCGGGTTTCGGGTAGGGCATAATAAGCGCCCATGCGAACCCGGATAAAAGTCTGTGGCATCACCCGACGCGAGGATGCCTTGGCGGCCGCCGAGGCGGGGGTGGATGCGATCGGGCTGGTCTTCTACCCGCCCAGTCCGCGTTACGTGGAGCCGGCGCAGGCAGCGGCGATCGCGGCCTGCCTGCCGCCCTTCGTCACCACGGTGGGGCTGCTCGTCAATGCCGACAGCGAGACCATTGCCGAGGTGGTGGGGCAGGTCGGTATCGATATGATCCAGTTCCACGGCAACGAGTGCCCGGACTATTGTGCGAGCCACCAGCGGCCCTGGATACGCGCGCTGCGCATGAAGGACGATCTCGACCTGTCCCGCGAGGCGCAGCGCTTCACGGCAGCAAGGGGACTGTTGCTGGATGCCTACCGGCCGGGTGTGCCTGGCGGTACCGGTAAGACCTTCGACTGGGCGCGGATCCCGGCGGACATGCGTTCGCGGCTGGTCCTGGCCGGGGGGCTGAATCCCGATAACGTGGGGCAGGCAGTGGCGCAGGTGCGTCCCTGGGCTGTTGATGTCAGCGGCGGGGTCGAGTCCGCGCCGGGGATCAAGGACAAACAATTGGTAGCCCGCTTCGTGGAGGCGGTGCGAAGTGGAGAAACAGATTGAGCAAACTGACCGAATTGCCGGATGAACGGGGCCATTTCGGGCCCTATGGCGGCGTGTTCATCGCTGAGACACTGATGGAGCCGGTCGACGAATTGCGCCGGGCCTACGAGCGCTATATGCAGGATCCGGAATTCCTGGCCGAGCTGGATGCCGACCTGCAGCACTACGTGGGCCGGCCTTCGCCCATCTATCACGCCGAGCGCCTGAGCCGTGAGCTGGGGGGCGCGCAGATCTATCTCAAGCGGGAGGACCTCAACCATACCGGCGCGCACAAGGTCAACAACACCATAGGCCAGGCCCTGCTGGCCAAGCGTATGGGCAAGACCCGGATCATTGCCGAGACCGGGGCGGGGCAGCACGGCGTGGCCACCGCCACGGTGGCCGCGCGCCTCGGCCTGGAGTGCGTGGCCTACATGGGCGAGGTGGATGCGGCGCGCCAGGAGGCGAATGTCTATCGCATGCGGCTGCTGGGCGCCGAGGTGCGAACCGTGTCGTCCGGCTCCAGGACGCTCAAGGATGCACTCAACGAGGCCATGCGCGACTGGGTCGCCAATGTCGACGACACCTTCTACATCATCGGCACCGTGGCCGGACCGCATCCCTATCCCGCGATGGTGCGTGATTTCCAGGCGGTGATCGGTCGCGAGGCGCGCGAGCAGATCCAGCAGATGACCGGCCGCCTGCCGGACGCGCTGATCGCCTGCGTGGGCGGTGGTTCCAACGCCATCGGCCTGTTTTTTCCCTTCCTCGAAGACGGGCAGGTGGCCATCTACGGTGTCGAGGCGGCGGGCGACGGCCTGGAGACGGGCCATCATGCGGCGCCCCTGTGCGCGGGCAGGCCCGGTGTGTTGCACGGCAACCGTACCTACCTGATGGAGGACCCGGACGGGCAGATCATCGAGACCCATTCCATCTCCGCCGGCCTGGACTATCCGGGGGTCGGCCCGGAGCACGCCTGGCTGAAGGACAGTGGGCGTGCCAGCTATGTCGCGATCACGGATGAAGAGGCGCTGGAGGGCTTCCACCGTCTGACCCGTATCGAGGGCATCATCCCGGCCCTGGAATCCAGTCACGCGGTCGCCCAGGCGATGAAGATGGCGCCGACCATGGACCGCGAGCAGATCCTGCTGGTAAATCTCTCCGGGCGGGGCGACAAGGACATGCACACCGTGGCCGCGCGGGAGGGGTTGAAGCTGTGAGCCGTATCCAACAACGATTTGCCATGCTGCGCGAACAGGGTCGCAAGGCCCTGATCCCCTTTATCACGGCCGGTGATCCGGACAACGAGGTCACGGTGCCGCTGATGCACACCCTGGTACGGAACGGGGCGGACATTATCGAGCTGGGAGTGCCGTTCTCGGATCCCATGGCGGACGGGCCGGTGATCCAGCGCGCCAGCGAACGGGCGCTGGATCACCATACCTCGCTGCATGACGTACTGGACATGGTGCGGGCCTTCCGGCGCGACAACGACGAGATCCCCGTGGTGCTGATGGGCTACCTCAACCCGATCGAGGTCATGGGTCACGCGGCTTTCGCCCAGGCCGCGGCGGACGCCGGTGTCGACGGGGTGCTGACCGTGGACATTCCGCCGGAAGAGGGGGTCGAACTGCTGGCGACCCTGCGCGAGCACGGCATCGACCCCATCTACCTGCTGGCCCCCACCAGCACGCCCGAGCGCATCCGCCAGCTCACTGCGGCGGCCAGTGGCTTTGTCTACTATGTATCGCTCAAGGGCGTGACCGGTGCAGGCAATCTGGATATCCAGGCGGTTGCCGACAAGCTGGACGCGATCCGCTCGGTCACCGATATGCCGGTGGGTGTGGGTTTTGGCATCAAGGACGCGGAGACCGCGCAGGCGATGGGCAAGATCGCTGATGCCGTGGTGGTTGGGAGTGCCCTGGTATCGCAGGTCGAGGCACATGCCGATGACCCGGACCGGATTCATGCGACCGTGGGGGCGATTGTCGCGGACATGCGCCGGGCATTGGATCAGGGTTGATCCACGATCGACCTGTGGAGCGAGCTTGCTCGCGAAGATCGTTGGTCCGCCTTCCGCTCCCTGGCGCATTTCCTTCGCTGCCAAGGCTGCTCCTACTACATTTTTGGATGTTTGCTAGCAGGCTGTTGAAATTCGCCGCCTGAAGTGGAAGATACCGGTAAGGAAGGAAGAAGGACGAGCAGTACAATGCGTGGCCCGGATATTCAACAAGATGCCCTGTTCAGCACGGTCAGCCCGGAACCCCGGGTGCCGAAGGATCACCCCTTGCGTCCGATACGCACGATGGTCGATACCGCATTGCGGAAACTGGATACGGACTTCAATGCGCTGTACTCGGAGTATGGCCGCGATTCGATCCCTCCGGAGAAACTGCTGCGTGCGCAGTTGCTGATGGCGTTCTACACGATCCGCAGCGAGCGGCAGTTGATGGAGCAGATCGATTACAACCTCTTGTTTCGCTGGTTCGTCGGCTTCTCAATGGATGACCGTGTGCGGGATCACTCGACCTTCACCAAGAACCGCGACCGCCTGCTGGAAGGGGATATCGCCCGCCGCTTCTTTGCGCAGGTTCTGAGCCAAGCAAAACAGGCAGACCTCCTATCCAAAGAACACTTCAGTGTCGATGGAACGATGATTGAGGCCCTGGCCTCGCTCAAGAGCTATCGACCCAAGGATGAAGACGGTCCACCCGGTGGCGGTGGTCGTAACCCCGATGTGGATTTCCATGGGGAGAAGCGCTGCCGGGATACCCATGAGTCGAAGACGGACAAGGATGCCCTGCTGTTCAGGAAGAGCAAAGGCACAGCGGCAAAGCTGGCTTATCTGGGACATTTGCTAATCGAGAACCGGAACGGTCTGGTCGTCGATGCCCAGGTCACCCAGGCGACAGGTACCGCTGAGCGGGAAGCCGCTGTCGATATGGTCGAAGCGCTCGGTGGCACGCATCGCATGACACTGGGCGCGGACAAAAACTACGACACCAAGGGTTGTGTGGACGCACTGCGTTGCGCCAACGTGACGCCGCACGTTGCACAGAACACGAGCAACCGTTCATCGGCCATCGATGGACGCACCACCCACCACGCCGGTTATGCAACCAGTCAACGCTTCCGCAAGCGTATCGAGGAATGCTTTGGCTGGGCGAAGACCATCGGTGGGCTGCGCAAGAGCCATTTTGTTGGCCGTGAGAAGCTGGACTTCCGGTTCGTGCTGACCATGACCGCCTACAACCTGGTTCGGATGCGCAATCTGGGGGTGGTGGCATGTTGATCGAGAGTGTGTCGAGGGGTTGGTCTGCCCGGGGTCAGCATTTTCCAGTGCATTGGGCCTCTTGGGTCAACTCAACTCGCAACAATGGCCGTCGACCCCCTCCGTCTGGTGAAAACAGGGCAGAATCGGCACGGTTTTCAACAGCCTGCTAGAATCGCCCGTTATATCGATATAGGCCGAGACAATCATGAGCTGGTTCGAAAAACTGATGCCCAGCCGCATCCGTACCGAGGGCGGCAACAAGAAGGCGGTGCCCGAGGGCCTGTGGTCGAAATGCCCGAGCTGCAGCGCGGTGCTCTATCGCGCCGAGGTGGAGCGCAACCACGATGTGTGCCCGAAGTGCGCCCATCACAACCGGATCGGAGCGCGTAAACGCCTGGACCTGTTTCTCGATCCCGAACCGCGCGAGGAGATCGGCGCCGAACTGGAGCCGGCCGACCCGCTCAAGTTCAAGGACAGCAAGAAATACAAGGATCGCGTGGTGGCCGCTCAGAAGGCCACCGAAGAGAAAGACGCGCTGGTGGCGATGCGCGGCCAGCTGAAGGGGGCGGATATCGTTGCCTGTGCATTCGAGTTCTCTTTCATGGGTGGTTCCATGGGCTCGGTTGTCGGAGAACGCTTTGTGCGCGGGGTCAACACGGCGATCGAGAACAACTGCCCGCTGGTGTGTTTTTCCGCCAGTGGCGGGGCGCGCATGCAGGAGTCGCTGTTCTCCCTGATGCAGATGGCCAAGACCTCAGCCGCACTGAATCGCCTGGCACGGCGTGGCCTGCCGTTCATATCGGTAATGACCGATCCGACCATGGGCGGCGTGTCTGCCAGCCTGGCCATGCTGGGCGATGTGAACGTGGCCGAGCCGAATGCGCTGATCGGATTCGCCGGGCCGCGGGTTATCGAGCAGACGGTGCGTGAAAAACTGCCGGAGGGCTTTCAGCGTTCGGAATTTCTCCTGGAGAAGGGCGCAATCGACATGATCGTCGACCGGCGTGAGCTGCGTGACCGTATCGCGAACCTGCTGGGCATGATGACAGGGCGTGCCAGCGTGGCCTGATGCCGCGTTCTCTTTCGCAATGGCTGGCCTACCAGTCGCAGCTGCATCCCCGTGACATCGAACTGGGCCTGGACCGGGTCCGTGCCGTCTGGCAGTCGATGGGCGCCCCTGCACCGGCGGCGCGGGTCGTCACGGTGGCCGGCACCAATGGCAAGGGATCCAGCGTCGCCTTTCTGGAGCAGATACTGCTGGCAGCCGGTTACCGCACCGGCTGTTACACCTCGCCCCACCTGCTTCGCTACAACGAACGCATTCGCATCGGCGGCGAAGTGGTCTCCGATCAGGCCCTGTGCGACGCATTCGAGCGGATCGAGCGGGCGAGAGGCGATCTCCCGCTGACCTACTTCGAGTACGGCACCCTGGCCGCGATCCATTGCATGGCGCAGGCCCCGTTGGACGTGGCGATCCTGGAGGTGGGGCTGGGCGGACGCCTGGACGCGGTCAACATCATCGATGCCGATGTGGGGTTGATCACCGGCGTCGCCCTCGATCACACCGACTGGCTGGGCGACGACCTGGAGCAGATCGGTTTCGAAAAGGCCGGCATCGCCCGAGCCGGACGGCCGCTGGTCTACGCGGCGCGTCAGATGCCCGGGCGTATCGCGGACCACGCAGCTGCCATTGGGGCCAGGCTGGTTCGCCTGGGCGTCGATTACGATTACCGGGCGAACCGCGACAGCTGGGAATGGTGTTTCGGGGACGTGGTGCGCACGGCGCTGCCGCTGCCCGGCATGCGCGGTGGTATCCAGTTGCAGAACTCGGCGGGTGTGCTGGCTGCGTTGCACAGCCTGCCGGCCGTGCCGGTCCCCCGGCAGTCGGTTCGGGAAGGGCTGTTGCGGGCCCGGGTTGCTGGCCGGTTCGATGTCCGGCAGCGGCGCTGTCGCTGGATCCTGGATGTTGCGCACAACCCCCAGGCCGCCCGTGCGCTGTCCGCGCAACTGGCTGATCTGCATGTTCCCGGCAGCCGTCACGCGGTGGTCGGCATGCTCGGTGACAAGGCGCTCGGTGAGGTGCTGTCGCTGATGGAGGCCCGGGTCGATCGCTGGCATCTGCTCGACCTGTCCGGCGAACCCCGTGGCGCATCGGCTGTCGAACTGCGCGAGGCCCTGCCGCCAGGGGTGCAGGCCAGGGCCGGGATCTGGGCATCCATGCAGGCCTGTCTGGACCATCTCGATGAGGTCACCCGGGAGCAGGACCAGGTGCTGGTATTCGGTTCTTTTGTGACGGTGGGCCAGGCAATGGCATGGTTGGCGGCGGCAGAGCCGATATAATCCCGGACTGCGAAACACGATACAGGAAGATAGCTTGGAAGAAGGTCTGAAAAAGCGTCTCGTCGGCGCCGCCGTATTGGCTGCCCTGGCCATCATATTCGTGCCCATGCTGATCGAGGAGCCGTTGGTCGACAACGCCGAGCTGGTCAGAGTGCCGCCTGCACCACCGCAGAAGGCCTTCGATTCCCGTCTGTTGCGCGAGGAGGTGCCGCCACCGGCACAGGCCGTGCCGCCGACCCAGCGCAGGGAGCCGGAGGCGACGGCCGCAAGCAGTGCGTCGGCAGCGGAGAAGAAGTCGGCGCTGCGTACCGGTCTGAGCGCCTGGGTGGTGCAGGTGGGCAGTTTCTCGAGCCAGGAGAATGCGCGCAAACTGGTGCAGAAACTGCGCAAGGCCCATTTTCAGACCCCGGATCCCGAGCAGATCGAGATCCACGGCAAGACCCTGTACCGGGTACGTGTCGGTCCACTGCTGGAAAAGCAGCGGGCGCTGGACCTGTTGCCCAAGGTCAACCGGATCAGCGGCACCAAGGGCTCGGTCAGAACCTATCCGTAGTAGGCTGTGCCACGCCACCCCGCTAACCCGAATATTTCACAAATAAAAAGGGCAAAACCCGTGTAGTTCGTTAAAATTCAGTTGGTTATACTGGATCCGAACAAGGTTTTGCCCGTGACAAAATGTACCCAAGAAAGCTTT
>JAKRWE010000055.1 GCA_024712425.1 Chromatiales bacterium | reverse complement strand
GCTTTCTTGGGTACATTTTGTCACGGGCAAAACCTTGTTCGGATCCAGTGTAACCAACTGAATTTTAACGAACTACACGGGTTTTGCCCTTTTTATTTGTGAAATATTCGGGCTAAACCTGCCAACCCGGCGTCCCCGGGGATGATCAAGGTGAGCCATGGCTCCTTCGACACCCATGCCAATCAGCAGGGTGCCCACCAGCGCCTGCTGGCCCAGCTGGCGGAGGCGCTGGCGGCCTTTCGTGCGGCCATGCTGTCCGCCGGACAGTGGCGCGATGTCCTGGTCATGACCTATTCTGAGTTCGGGCGCCGGGCCGGGGAAAATGCCAGCCGCGGCACCGATCACGGTACCGCAGCGGCGCACCTGCTGCTGGGCGGACGGGTGAAAGGGGGGGCTCTACGGGAGATCGCCCGATCTGGAACACCTGGAAAAGGACGACCTGGTGTTCACCACCGATTACCGGCGCATGTATGCGAGCGTGGCTCAGGAATGGTTCGGCCTCCCAGCGATGGACAGGTCCTTCGAGCCGCTGGGCTGTATTGCCTGAGGAATGTGGCTGGGGTCGATTGTGACCAGGAGGAAAGCATGGGAGAGGATTACGAACCGATTGCCCGCGGGGCCTATGACGGGCTGGAGGTGATGGCCATGCATCGGGCGGAGGTGGAACTGGTTCACCAGGATGAGAGCGGTGTGCGTCACGCCGTTGCCGGCCGGGTTCTGGACACGCTGATCGCGGACGGTGCCGAGTATCTGGTGCTGGAGGTGGCGGGTGAGCGCCAGCAGTTTCGACTCGACCGGATTGTGACTATCGACGACCGCGTCACAGGAAAACGTTGGCGCCAAAATTATGGCGACTAAAGCTGAGCGCGTCCAACATACGGATTTATAACGAATTAATGAGGGAACTACAGTCCCGAAACCCGCCTTTTAATTCGCAGAGACAATGCCTTTTTGCTGTGGTAGCGTGAATCCTGTCCAAGGCCGAACAGCGCTGTATCGGCCACCCGAAACGAAACTTTAGGGTGAACAGGATGAAAAACATAAAAATCGGCGAAAAAGACTTCAATGATTGGGCAGAGATGGCCAGGCAGGATCCGGCCGGTTTCGAAGCGATGCGTCTGGCAGCAATCGATGAGTTCATCGACAACGCGCCTGCCGAACAACGTGATCGCCTGCGAAAGCTGCAGTGGCGCATCGACCAGGAGCGGCGCCTGGCGCGCACCCCGATGAATGCCTGTATCCGCATTTCGCGCATGATGTGGGACAACATCCTGGGCAACGGTGGTCTGCGTGACCGCTTTGCCGAGTTGAGCGGTCTGCTGCAGGGTGATTCGGCACCGGTATCGTCGCAGCTCTCCGGGGAATCCACTGCGGAAGTGCTGGCATTTGCCCGTCCCAGCAGGTGAGCCCGCCCAGATAGCCCTTGCGCGGCGCCGGAGATTGCTGTAAATTGCGCGGCCTTTCGCCCCCTGCCGTTTGGGTGGGACGGGTTTTATCAGACTCAACAGATTATTTGGCCTGCGCGGCCGGAGACGGACATGAAGGCGGATATCCATCCCAATTATCACGACGTTAAGGTGACTTGCAGCTGCGGCAATGCCTTCAACACGCGTTCGACCTATGACAAAGACGAGCTGCACGTGGAAGTGTGCTCTGCCTGCCACCCCTTCTATACCGGTCAGCAGAAGATCATGGATACGGCCGGTCGGGTTGACAAGTTCAACAAGCGTTTCCGTCGCTGATACGCTGCCGTCCGCCAGTGGCGGATGACAGGCAAGTATTGAAATATGCAAAAGGCGCCCTTGTGGCGCCTTTTGCTATTCTGTGCCCTTTCAACGAACAGCTTTCACGGAGCCCCAGATGAGCCAGACAGGCGACAACCAGGATGCGGATTATGAAATCAACCAGGCGGCCCTGGAATACCATGCCCAGCCGCGCCCCGGGAAGATCTCCGTCGAGGTGACCAAGCCGGCCGAGACCGCGCGTGACCTGTCGCTGGCCTATACGCCGGGGGTCGCCGAGCCGGTGCGCCGTATCGCCGACAACCCGGACGATGCCTACCGGTATACCGCCAAGGGCAACCTGGTGGGGGTCATCACGGACGGCACAGCCGTACTCGGTCTTGGCCGCGTGGGTTCGTTGGCGGGCAAGCCGGTCATGGAGGGCAAGGGGGTGCTGTTCAAGCACTTTGCGGATATCGATGTGTTCGACATCGAGGTCAATGCCGGCACGCCGCAGGAATTCATCGACACCGTGCGGCGCATCGCCCCGACCTTTGGCGGCATCAATCTGGAGGATATCGCCGCACCCCACTGCTTCGAGATCGAGCAGGCCCTGATCGAGCAGCTCGATATCCCGGTATTCCACGATGACCAGCATGGCACGGCCATCATCATAGCGGCGGGCCTGCTGAACGCGCTCGAACTGCAGGGAAAACGCCTGGAGGATGCGCAGATCGTGGTGCTGGGCGCCGGTGCCGCGGGTATCGCGGCGGTACGCCTGCTGGTGGCCATGGGGGCCGGACGCAACAACATCCTGGTGATCGACCGCAAGGGCGTGATCCACACCGGGCGCGAGGACCTGAACCCCTTCAAGTTCGGGGTCGCGGCCGACACCGGCAAACGCACGCTGGAGGACGCCATGGAGGGGGTGGATGTGTTTATCGGCGTATCCGGGCCGGACCTGGTAACCAAGGGCATGCTGGCCTCGATGGCGCCCAGGCCCGTGGTGTTCGCGCTCTCCAACCCGGTGCCGGAGATCCGGCCGGAGGTGGCCGAGTCCGTCCGCGACGACATGATCATGGCGACCGGCCGCTCCGACTACCCCAACCAGGTCAATAACGTGCTGGGTTTTCCCTTCATATTCCGTGGCGCGCTGGATGTGCGTGCAAGCCGGATCAACGAGGCGATGCAGATCGCGGCGGCGCACGCGCTGAAGGACCTGACCCACGAGCCGGTGCCTCAGGAGGTGCTGGCGGCCTACGGGGTGGAGTCGCTCGAATTCAGTCCCGAATACATCCTGCCCAAACCCCTGGATCCACGCCTGCGCGATATCGTGTCGCCCGCCGTGGCGCGTGCCGCCATCCAGAGCGGCGTTGCCTGGGGGGAGTGGCCGGCACATTATCCGGCCATGTAACTGCCTCCTGATTCTACTTTGTCAGTATGGCGGGGTGGCGTGGCTTTATGTGCCACGCCGTGAATCCATCCCTGGAGGCTCGACGGCCGCATCCCTGCGGCCGACGGGCACATCAAGCCACGCCACCCCGCCATGCATTTGAAATCGCCCATATTATTGAAGAACTTTATCGCCGCACGCCGTAGCACCTGCTACTTTTAATGAATAAGCTCGCGAGACAAGCGGGTCCATTCGACCAAAGGAGGTGTGGCATGCAAAAGGTTGCCATCGTCGGTGCCGGCCGCGTCGGTGAAACCACGGCCCAGTTCCTGGCGGAGCAGGAGACAGCCCGCGAGGTGGTGCTGATCGACATCCGTGAAGACGCGCCGCAGGGCGTGGCGCTGGATATTGCCCAGACGGCCCCGTTCTTCCGCTTCGACACCCGGGTGACCGGCAGCAACGACCCGGCGGCGATGGCCGGTGCCGAGGTGGTGGTGGTCACGGCCGGGGTGCCGCGCAAGCCCGGGATGTCGCGTTCCGATGTGCTGGACATCAACGTCAAGGTCATCGACGGCATCGTCGATGACATACTGCGCCATGCCCCGATGCCATCGTCATCATGGTGACCAACCCGGTCGATGTACTGACCTACCGGGTATGGCGGCGTACCGCCTGGCCGCGCGAGCGGGTGCTGGGCCAGGCGGGTGTGCTCGATGCCTCGCGCATGGCGGCCTTCATCGCCATGGAGACCGGATTCTCCTCGCGTGACATCACCACCATCGTGCTCGGCGGCCATGGCGATGCCATGGTGCCGGTACCACGCTTCTGTACCGTCAACGGCGTGCCGGTCAGCCATTTCGTCGGCGAACAGCGCCTGGCCGAGATCGTGCAGCGGACCCGCGACGGTGGCGCAGAGATCCTGGCGCTGCGCAAGAATTCCAGCGCCTACGACGCCCCCGGAGCATCGGTTGCCGCCATGGTGGACGCGATCAGTCGCCACCGCAGTCGCGTTCTGCCCTGTGTGGCCATACTGGACGGTGAATACGGGCAGCGGGATATCGCCATGGGGGTCCCCTGCGTGTTGAGCCGGGACGGCCAGCAGCGCGTGATCGACCTAGGCCTGAACGAGGCGGAGAGCGAGGCCTTTGTCGCCTCGGCCGCGGGTGTCAGGGCGGATATCGAGCGTCTGCCCTGAGGTGATGCTGGCTTTATCGCCGGAGGCGGGCTTGTGATAGGCTTGCCCGTCCCAAGTGAGGCAACACGGGAGAACTGCATGTCAGACAAGAAGGCGTACCTGGATTGTGATAGCTGTGAAGAACGCATCGAGCTGGATGTCCTGTCCGGCACGGTTGGCCCGGACGCGGTGGACATCACCCAGCTCTACGGTGGCGCCGGCCTGTTCACCTATGACCCGGGCTTTCTGTCGACGGCCAGTTGCGGCAGTGCCATCACCTATATCGACGGTGATGAAGGCATACTCCGTTACCGTGGTTATCCCATCGAGCAGCTGGCGGCCAAGTCCAGCTTCCTGGAGGTGTCCTACCTGCTGATGTACGGGGAGCTGCCCAACGAGGACCAGTTGAGCACCTTCACCAACAAGATCATGCATCACACCATGATCAACGAGGCCCTGCTGCGATTCTTCGAGGGCTTCCATTGCGACGCGCATCCCATGGCGATGATGGTCGGTGTGGTGGGCTCCCTGTCCGCCTTCTACCATGACTCCATCGATATGCAGGACGAGGCCCACCGGGAGCTGGCGGCCTACCGGTTGCTTGCCAAGATGCCGACCATCGCGGCCGCGGCCTACAAGCACAATGTCGGTGAGCGGGTCATGTATCCGCGCAACAATCTGAGCTATGTGGGTAATTTCCTGCAGATGATGTTCGGCCTGCCGTGCGAGGACTACGCGGTCGACCCGCTGGCCGAGCGCGCCGTGGACCTGTTGTTCATCCTGCATGCGGATCATGAGCAGAATGCCTCGACCTCCTCGGTGCGCCTGGTGGGCAGCTCCGGCGCCAATCCCTTCGCCTGCATCGCGGCGGGGGTGGCCTCCCTGTGGGGGCCGGCGCACGGTGGCGCCAACGAGGCGGTGCTGAAGATGCTGGAGGAGATCGGTGACGCCAGCCAGATCGACAAGTACATCGACAAGGCCAAGGACAAGGACGACCCCTTCCGCCTGATGGGTTTTGGTCACCGCGTGTACAAGAACTACGACCCGCGCGCCAAGATCATCCGCGAGGTCTGCCTGCAGGTGCTGGAAAAGCTGGCCGACAGCAACAATCCGCTGTTCGAGCTGGCCCACCGCCTGGAGGAGCGGGCCCTGCACGACGAGTATTTCCTGGAGCGGGGCCTGTACCCGAACGTGGATTACTATTCCGGCATCATCTACCGCGCCCTGGGTATACCGGAGAGCATGTTCACCGTGATGTTCGCGATCGCGCGTACCGCCGGCTGGGTGAGCCACTGGATGGAGATGCTGAAGGACCCCAAACACCGTATCGGTCGCCCGCGCCAGCTCTACGTGGGCGCAGACCAGCGCGATTACGTACCCATGGAGGAGCGTACCTGATCCTGCGTGCTGCGGTGGGTAGGAGCTGCCTTGGCAGCGAATGGTGCTGGCACGGTGTTGGATCGGAGCGATGTTCTTCGCGGGCAAGCCCGCTCCTACGAGGGGACGGGCGTAGGAGCTGCCCTGGCAGCGAATGCCGGGCTCAGAAAAGGTCGATCGGCTGCGTGTTGCCGCCGGGCGCCCCGGTCGATCCAGGAGCCGTTGCGCCACCGGGGGTGACCGGGCCTTTCGGCTCGTTGCCTTCGCGGAACACCTCCAGGATCGCATTGGGGTCGTCCGGTGCGGCGAGCTGTCCGGTTTTCGGGTCGATCTTGACCGCGACTATGCCTTCCGGCATTTCGGGAGGCAAGTCGGGCGTCCCCTCGAGCATCACCCGCATGTAGTCGATCCAGGCCGGCAGGCCGGCGCGTCCACCCACCTCGGCGCGGCCCAGCTTGTCGTTGTTGTCGAAACCCACCCACACATTGGCTACGATGGACTGGTTGTAGCCGTTGAACCAGGCGTCGCGCTGGTCATTGGTGGTGCCGGTCTTGCCGGCGATGTCCTGGCGCCCCAGCACCCGCGCGCGCACCCCGGTACCGCGCTGGATGACATCCTGCATCATCGAGTACATGAGATAGCGGTTCTGCGGCGTGATGATGCGCGGTGCGGTCTGCCCGTCGCCGGGCAGCGGCAGCTCATCCTTGTCCGGGTCATAGGGGCAGTCTGGGCAGGCCTGCCGGGGTGTCGCCTGGAAGACCGTTTCGCCGTTGCGATCGATGCGCGAGATCAGGTAGGGATCGACCAGGAAGCCGCCGTTGGCCAGGGCCGAGTAGCCGCGTGCCATCTGCAGCGGGTTCACGTTGGCACTGCCCAGGGCCAGCGACAGGTTGTGAGGCAGTTTGTCCGGGTCGAAGCCGAAGCGGCTGACGTATTTCAGGGCGTAATCGATGCCTATGGTGCGCAACAGGCGGATGGAGACCAGGTTGCGTGACTTGGTCAGTGCCCAGCGCAGGCGGGTCGGGCCGAAGAACTTGCCGGAGTAGTTTTCCGGGCGCCAGGCACCCTCCAGGCTGGGGTCGTCGAACACCACCGGCGCGTCGTTGATCAGGCTGGCGGCGGTAAAGCCCTTTTCCAGGGCGGCCGAATAGATGAAGGGCTTGAAGCCAGAACCCGGCTGGCGCAGCGCCTGGGTCACCCGGTTGAACTTGCTGCGGTAATAATCGTATCCACCGACCAGGGCCAGCATGGCGCCATCTTTGGGCCGCAATGAAATGAAAGCGCCGGCCACGCGCGGCATCTGGCTCAGGTGCCAGTAGGGCTTGCCCTTTTTGTCCTGCGCCTGGCGAACGTAAACGACATCGCCCGGGTGCAGGATATCCGCTGCCTTTTTGGGGGCCTTGCCCAGGTGGTAGGTGTCGATATAGGGCCGGGCCCATTTCAGGCCGGCCCATGGCAGCTCGGTCTCGCTAAGATCGCCGCCGAGGTGGATGCTGGCCTTGCGGCCTTCCACCGCGGTGACCAGGGCGGGGTGCAGTTCTCCGCTGGTGGGGTGTTCGCTGAGCAGGGCGTCCCTTTCCTCCCCCGTTGGCAGGGGCTCGGCGTGCGCCAGCGGGCCGCGATAACCGTGGCGCTCGGTGTAGGCCCGCAATATCTTGCGCAGCGCGGCGTTGGCCGCGCGCTGGGCCCTGCTGTCGATGGTGGTGTGGACCTCGAAGCCGCCGGTATAGGCCGCGTTGCCGTAGCGTCCGGTCATCTCGGAACGCACCATCTCGGCCACGTAGGGTGCTTCGACCTGGATATCCGGGGCGTAGCGTTTTGCGGTGACCGGTGCCTTGACCGCGGCATCGTATTCTTCCCGGGTGATATAGCCGAGATCCAGCATCCGGCCCAGGACGTAGTTGCGCCGTGCCAGTGCGCGAGGCGGGTTGGACAGGGGGTTGT
This sequence comes from Chromatiales bacterium, assembly GCA_024712425.1. GTDB lineage: Bacteria > Pseudomonadota > Gammaproteobacteria > Chromatiales > Chromatiaceae > MONJU. The sequence continues at coordinate 9,252 of JAKRWE010000055.1, read as the reverse complement.
AGGCAGACGGGGCCTTGGGCAGGCCGGCAATCATGGCGATTTCCGGCAGGGTCAGCTGGTCCAGTGTCTTACCGTAATAGACCCGGGCCGCGGCACCGACACCGTAGGCGCGGTGGCCGAGATAGATCTTGTTGAGATACAGCTCGAGGATCTCCTGCTTGCTCAGTTTCTGCTCGATATTGATGGCCAGGAATATCTCATACACCTTCCGCAGGTAGGTCTTCTTGCGGGTCAGGTAGAAGTTGCGCGCGACCTGCATGGTGATGGTGCTGCCGCCCTGTTTGCGTTTGCCGGTGAGGGCCAGTTTGACGCCGGCGCGCAACAGCCCACGGATATCCACGCCCGGGTGGCTGAAGAAGGCGGCATCCTCTGCGGAGATCACCGCCTGCACCATACGTTCCGGCAGCTGTGCGTAGGTGACCGGCGTGCGCCGTTTTTCGCCAAACTCGGCGATCAGCTTGCCGTCCGCACCGTAGACCTTGAGCGGTACCTGCAGCTGCACCTTGCGCAGCTCCTCTATATCCGGGAGGTTGGGCTTGATGTAGTAATAGGCGCCAACGGTGGCGATAACGCCGACCAAGGCGCCCAACAGGGTCAGCAACAGGCCGAATTTGAGTAGTTTTTTGAGCCAGGACATCGATTCGATCACAGAATTCGGGAACAGCGGGGAAGCGCCCCCGGGAATGACAGGGTGGCTATACTACCATCCTCTCCGATACCCGGCGCAGTCGGCCGCACAGCGGTCCCGCAAGCACGGGAAATTTTGCCGAAAGTACGGTCTATTTCACAAAAAAGCCATCTTGAGTTACATACTTAGGCGAAATTATTAAAGAAATCCTTTAATCAGCCGCTAAACTGCTATCTGCATAAGCCCGCCAAGGGCCACCAAAGGACGCCGGAAAGAATACTGATGGGCCTGTTTTCCAGAAAGAAACCCTTGATGCCGGGCCTCGATATCAGTTCCACAGCTGTAAAGCTGCTGGAGCTCAGTCAGCACAACGCCCGGGGAGGCGTGCGCTACCGCGTGGAGAGTTACGCGGTGGAGCCGTTGCCGCCAAACTCGGTTGTGGAAAAGAACATCGCGGACGTGGAAGGTGTCGGCGAGGCCATACGCAAGGTGGTCAAACGTTCCGGTACCCGCAGCAAGCATGCGGCGGTGGCGGTTTCGGGTTCGGCCGTAATCACCAAGCTCATCTCGCTTCCGGCCTCGCTTTCGGAGCGCGAGATGGAGAACCAGATCGAACTGGAGGCGGACCAGTACATCCCCTATCCGCTGGACGAGGTCAATCTCGATTTCGAGATCATCGGCCCGTCGGAAAAGAGCCCGGAGCTGGTGGAGGTCCTGCTGGCGGCCTCGCGCAGTGAAAACGTCGACGATCGCGTGGCGGCGCTGGATCTGGGCGGGCTGAGCTGCGAGGTGGTGGATGTCGAGGCCTATGCCATGGAGCGGGCCTGTACCCAGCTGGCCGAGCAATGGCCGAATCAGGGTGAGGACCTGGTCGTCGCGGTGGCCGACATCGGCGCTACCGCGACCACCCTGGACGTGCTGTACAACAACAATGTCATCTATACCCGTGAACAGAATTTCGGTGGCCGGCAGCTGACCGAGGAGATCCAGCGACGCTATGGCCTGTCGATGGAAGAGGCCGGCATGGCCAAGCGCCAGGGCGGGTTGCCCGACAACTATGTGCCGGAGGTGCTGGATCCGTTCCGCGAGGCGATGGTGCAACAGGTCAACCGCTCCATCCAGTTCTTCTATTCGGCAAGCAGTTACAACAACGTGGATCTGGTGGTGCTGGCGGGGGGCTGTGCGGCTGTCCCCGGTATCGACGATCTGGTTCAGGAACGACTGGGAATCGAGACGATGATCGCCAATCCATTGGCCAATATGTCGGTGGGCCCGCGGGTCAAGCCGCAGGCGCTCAGCAATGACGCGCCGGCGATGATGATCGCATGCGGCCTGGCCCTGAGAAGTTTTGGGTGAGGGAGCGCGACTGACATGGTAAATATCAACCTACTTCCCTGGCGGGAGCAGCTGCGCGCCCAGCGCCGGCGCGATTTCGGGCTGCTGGTCCTGTTTGCCGCGCTGCTCACGGCAGCCGCGGTGTTCGGCTGGTATCAGTACAACGAAAGCCTGATCGCCTACCAGAAGCAGCGTAACCAGTTCCTGCAGGGTGAGATCGACAAGGTCAACAAGCAGATCAAGGAGATCCGCAACCTCGAAAAGACCCGCAAGCAGCTGATCGCGCGCATGAAGGTGGTGGCCGATCTGCAGAGCCAGCGTCCGCTGGCAGTACACCTGTTCGATGAACTGGTGACGACCCTGCCGGAAGGCATTTACCTAACGTCCATGGTTCAGAAGGGGCACACCATTACGGTCGAAGGGCATGCCGAGTCGAATGCCCGGGTGTCTGCGTGCATGCGCAATATCGAGGCGAGCCCCTGGCTGGCCAAGCCGGTGCTGCGGATCATTCAGCAGAAGGGCGGCAAGGGGCCTCCCCCACCTTCTCCCTGACCATGCAGCAGGTGGTGCCCAAGCGGGAGGGCGAAAAATGACGCTCGACGAACTGGATTTTAGCAACATCGGCGAGTGGCCGGGTGTCGTCAAGGGCATCATCGTGTTGTTGCTCAGTGTGCTGATCGTGGTCGGCGGTTATTTCTTCCTGGTCGAGGACCAGTACAAGAGCCTGGCGCGCGTGGAACGCACCGAGCAGGATCTGCGCCAGGAATTCGAAAACAAGCAGGCCAAGGCAGCCAACCTGGACGCCTACCGTGCACAGCTGGCCGAGATGCAGGAAACCTTCGGCGCGATGCTGCGGCAGCTGCCGAACAAGACCGAGGTGGCGGCATTGCTGGTCGATGTCTCGCAGACCGGTCTGGCCGCCGGCCTGGAATTCGAGCTGTTCCAGCCGCAGAACGAGCAGCCGAAGGAGTTCTACGCCGAGCTGCCGATCAAGCTGCGGGTCAACGGCAGCTACCACGAGTTCGGTGAATTCGTCAGTGGCCTGGCCGCATTGCCGCGCATCGTCACCATCTTCGATGTGTCGATCAAGTCCGCGACCCAGGGAAACAGGAAAGGCAAGGCAGCCGGTGGCAGTCTGGTCATGGAGGCGACGGCCAAGACCTACCGTTACCTCGACGAGGAGGAGGGCGGTTGATGCGTTGGTTGGCTTTAATCGTATTGGGCAGTCTGCTGGCCGCATGCGCCAATAACGACATGTCGGATCTGCAGCGCTACGTGGAAGAGGTCAAGGCGCGTCCGCCGAGTGGTATCAGTCCGCCGCCGGAGCCTATCGAGGTCGAGACCTACCTCTACGTTGCCGGTGACCGACGTGACCCGTTCACGCCGGATAAGGCGGACACGCAGGAGGTCGAGACGGTAGTCGATTCCGGCATCCGGCCGGACCTGAACCGGCGCAAGGAGGAGCTGGAGTTCTTCCCGCTCGACAGTCTGCGCATGGTGGGCACCCTGGAGCAGGATGGCCAGACCTGGGCCCTGGTGAAGACCAAGGAAGGGATCATCCACCGGGTGACCAAGGGTAATCACATGGGTCGCAACTACGGCCGCATCATCGAGATTACCGAAGACAAGATCAAGTTGGTGGAACTGGTGAAGATCGGTTCCGGGTACCAGGAACAAGAGGCTGAGATCAGCCTCGGTGAAGGCGAGTAACAGGAGATTTTCATGTCAACCATCAAGCAATTGATACGCTGTTTGCTGCCCTGGCTGGTGGTCGCCATGGTGGGCTGCTCGTCCTCACTCTGGGCAAACGAGTTGAAGGACATCAGCTTTTCGACCCTGCCCGGGAATCGCGTTCAGATCAGTATGACCCTGAGCGAACCGGTACAGCAGCCGGCTTCCTTTGCAACCGACAATCCCGCGCGTATCGCGATCGATCTGCCGGGCACGAGCAGTGCGCTGAAAAAGAAGGTCACGCCGATCGGTGTCGGGGTCGCGCGCAGTGTGGCTGCGATCGAGGCCTCCGACCGCACCCGTGTGGTCATTAACCTGCTCGAGTCGGTTCCTTATGAGATCAAGAGCGACGGCAACCGCCTGCTGGTCGACATTGGTGGCGCCACGGGCGCGACCACCATGGCCGCCAAGGACGTGGCAGTGGCGGCGCCCGAGTCCACGCCGGCTACCGGTCAGGTGGTGCGTAATATCGATTTCCGACGCGGTGCGGATGGCGAGGGCAAGGTCGAGATCACCTTGAGCGATCCCTCCGTGGTGGTCGATATGCGCCAGGAAGGGCAGAATGTCGTGCTCGATCTGGTCGATACCCGGTTGCCGCCCGAGCTGGCCCGCACCCTGGATGTCATGGATTTCGCCACCCCGGCCACCCAGATCGTGACCTGCCCCGAGGGTGACAACACCCGCATGGTGATCGGCACCAAGGGGGAGTTCGAACACCTCGCCTACCAGACGGACAATACCTATACGGTGGAGTTCCGGGCCCTGACCCGTGCCGAGGTGGAGAAGAAGCGTCGCAAACAGAAGGTGTACAAGGGCGATCGCCTGTCCCTGAATTTCCAGGATATCGAGGTACGTTCCGTACTGCAGCTGCTGGCGGACTTCACCGGCCTGAACATGGTGGTGAGCGATACCGTGTCCGGTCGTATCACCCTGCGCCTGAAGAATGTCCCCTGGGACCAGGCCATGGACATCATCCTCAAGACCAAGGGGCTGTCCATGCGGCGTAACGACAACGTGATCCTGGTTGCCCCGACTGAAGAGATTGCGGCCCGCGAGAAGCTGGAGCTCGAATCCCAGAAACAGATCGAGGAACTGGCGCCGTTGCGCTCGGAGCTCATACAGATCAACTACGCCAAGGCGGCGGACCTGGCCGACCTGCTCAAGTCCAGCGAGAACAAGCTGCTCTCCGAGCGCGGCAATGTAACCATCGATGAGCGTACCAACTCGCTGTTGGTGCAGGACACGGCGGCCAAGCTGAGCGAGATCCGCGAGCTGATCTCCAGTCTGGACGTACCTGTGCGGCAGGTGCTGATCGAATCGCGCATCGTGATCGCGAACAACGACTTCGCCAAAGACCTGGGCGTCAAGCTCGGCATCAGTGGCGGCAGAACCGGGAATTTGCGCCACAACAACACCCTCGTGGTGGGTGGCGGCCTGACCGGCGATCAGAACAACACCACGGTTGGCGGTCCCTTCGTCTCGGATACCGGGGCCCTGACGGGTAGTAACGAGAACCTGCTGGTCAACCTGCCGCAGACCCTGGCCAACGGCACCGGTGGTGCGATCAATTTCATCCTGGGCAAGATTGGCTCCCATCTGCTGCGCCTGGAGCTGAACGCCATGCAGCAGGAAGGCAAGGGCGAGATCATCTCCAGTCCGCGTGTGATCACCTCGGACCAGAACGAGGCGACCATCAAGCAGGGTGTGGAGATCCCGTACCAGGAGGCCTCCTCCAGTGGTGCCACCTCGGTGTCCTTCAAGGAGGCGGTGTTGCAGCTCAAGGTGACGCCGCACATCACGCCGGATGACCGCGTGATCATGGATCTGAAAGTCAACAAGGACAATCCGGACTTCACCCGCGCTGTGCTCGGGGTGCTGCCGGTCGATACGCGGGAGCTGCAGACCTCTGTGTTGGTCGATAATGGCGAGACCGTGGTCCTGGGTGGCGTGTTCGAGCGCACCAAGTCCAAGAACATCGGCCGGGTGCCGTTCTTCGGCGATCTGCCGTACGTGGGCTGGGCCTTCAAGCAGGAGCAGACCCAGGATGAGAACAGTGAACTGCTGATCTTCGTCACGCCGCGTATCCTCAAGGACACCCTGACCCTGCGCTGACAACCCTGGAATCCGGCCGCCACGGGCAGCTTCGGCTTGCCTGCGGCGGCCGATTCTGGCATATCTGTCCGATGGCAAAACCGAACCGTATCTTTCTCATCGGCCCAATGGGGGCCGGCAAGACCACAATAGGCAGGAACCTGGCCAACCAGCTGGGCCTGACCTTTACCGACAGCGACCAGGAGATCCAGAAGCGCACCGGGGTCGATATCCCGACCATCTTCGAGTACGAGGGCGAACAGGGCTTTCGTGATCGGGAACAGGCGGTGATCGACGAGCTGACCCAGCGCGATCATGTGGTGCTGGCGACCGGTGGGGGCGCGGTGGTGCGGCCGCTCAACCGTCAGAATCTGTCGGCGCGGGGTATCGTCGTGTACCTGCAGTGTTCGCCGGAACAGCAGTACGAGCGCACCTACCGGGACAAGAAACGGCCGCTGATCCAGACCGAGGATCCACTCGGGCGTCTGCGCGAGCTGATGGCGGAAAGGGAGCCCCTGTATCGCGAAGCAGCCGACTACACTGTCTCGACAGAAGGGCGGTCTGCGTCGACCGTGGCACGGGATATACTCGAACAGGTCAGTTAAGGACAATGGCAGCATTGCGCACACTCAACGTCGATCTGGGGGAGCGTTCCTACCCTATCCATATTGGCAGCGGCCTGCTCGGCCAGGCGGATCTGCTCGCGCCCTTCATCGGCGGCCAGCAGGTCATGGTGGTCAGCAACGAGACCGTGGTGCCCCTGTACATGGAACGCCTGCTGCCCGGCCTGCAGGGTTTCCAGGTGCAGCAGGTCATTCTCCCCGATGGCGAGAAATACAAGAACCTGGAGGTGCTCGACCAGATCTACAGTGCCCTGTTGAGGCATCGCTTCGACAGGACCTGTACCCTGCTCGCACTCGGCGGCGGGGTAGTCGGCGACATGACCGGCTTTGCGGCCGCCAGTTACCAGCGGGGCGTGGATTTCATCCAGGTGCCGACCACCCTGCTGTCCCAGGTGGACTCATCGGTCGGCGGCAAGACCGGCGTCAACCACCCGCTGGGCAAGAACATGATCGGTGCCTTTCATCAGCCGCAGGTGGTGATCGCCGATACCGATACCCTGGATACCCTGCCCGACCGGGAACTCTCGGCCGGGATAGCGGAGGTGATCAAGTACGGCCTGATCAACGACCTGGATTTCTTCACCTGGCTGGAACAGCACATCGATGGCCTCATGGCGCGGGACAAGGGGCTCCTGGCCGAGGCGATCGAGCGCTCCTGTGCCGACAAGGCGGCCATCGTGGCGGCGGATGAGAAGGAGGCCGGGCAACGGGCCCTGCTGAACCTCGGCCATACCTTTGGCCATGCCATCGAGACCGGCATGGGCTACGGAGCGTGGCTGCACGGCGAGGCGGTGGGCGCGGGCATGGCCATGGCGGCCCGGATGTCCCACGAGCTCGGCTGGCTGAGTGAGGCGGATTGCGACCGTATCGATGCCCCGCTGGTCAAGGCGGGTCTGCCCACGCGGCCGCCGTCCGGCATGACTCCGCAACAGTTCCTGGAGCTGATGTCGGTCGACAAGAAGGTGCAGGGCGGACGCCTGCGCCTGGTGTTGCTGAAGGGCATTGGCGGCGCCTTGATCAGCGGTGACTTTCCAGCGCAGGCCCTGAGGTCGACGCTGGATGCCTTTCAGCAATGAGCGACGTACCGTACTTCGAAACACCGGAGCGTAGCGAGCGGCTGCAGCTGCTCATCCACCTGGTCAACAATGCCCAGGAAATTCCCTATGTGCGGGCGCCAGTGGGGGCCGGCAAGACCCGTTTTGCCGGTCAGCTGGCTACCTGCCTGGCAGACGATTACGCGGTAGCCTGGTTGTACGGCTACACGGACCAGCCCTTCCAGCTGCAGATGCAGCAGGCCATGCCAGACTTGGAGACGGGTGCCGACGACGTGTCGCTGCTGGTGTAAGAGGAGCCGGAAAAGCCGCGACTACTGCTGGTCGACGATGCCGAGCTGTTGCAGCCCCCGGAACTGGAGGCGCTGCAGGCGGCGCGTCGTGCCGGTGCCCGCCTGGTGCTGCTGGGAAGTGGCGGCCTGGTCAGGGTGGACGATCTGAGCGGGGTGCAGTTCGTGGACTTGCCGCCCTTTACCGAGGAGCAGACCCGCGCCTTCATCCAGGCCCAGGGAAAGCTGGGGCCGGGTGCCGTGGACGAACGCATGGCGCTCAGCCTGCACCGGGCCGCCGGCGGTCGCCCGGGCCCCCTGCAGGATGCCCTGGCGGCGGTTCCGTCGGGTGACTCGCCGCGCGGGACAGAGAAAAAACGGATCCCCAGGTTGTGGATCGTGCCGGGCGCCGTGCTGGCGACGCTGCTGGTGCTTGCGTTGCTCTTCCAGGATCGGATCAATCGGTTTTTCGAGCCGCCGAGGCCACCGCCAGCTGTCGCAATCGACCGTTCTGCGGAGGAATCCCCTGCGCCGGATCAGCCGCCAGACGAGGCGGTGTTCCGGAGCGATATCACGGCGGCCACCGGGGATGCCGCGCCGCCGGTGCAGGCGCCAGCCGATGAACCGGTGCCCCGGCCCGAATTGCCGGAGCTGGCGACGCCGGCCGCCCCGGCGCCGGTTCCGGCACCAGCGCCGCAGGCTGCTCCGCCCGCACAGGAGTTGGCTGTGTCCGAGACCGCGCCGGCGGATGCGCGGGATGGCGGTGACGATGTGCTGGATGCGGTGATCGATGCGGCCATCTCCGCGGCCGGGCAGCCGCCGGCCGGGGCGACGCCTGAACCCCAACCAAAAGCGCCGCCTGCGCCGTCCGAAGCAAAGCCGGCACAGGAGAAAAGGCCGGTGGAGAAGGCCGCGACGAAGGCGCAGGCCACGGCGCCGCCGCCGAAACCGCAGCGCCCGAAGCCCACTGTTTCCAAGGCGGGGAGCGCCCTTTCCGGCCTGAAGTGGCTGCGTGCCCAGCCGAAGACCCGTTACACCCTGCAGCTGGTGGGCGCGCGCGACAGGGCGGCGGTCGAGGCCTTCATCCGCAAGTATCATATACGTGCCCCTTACGCGGTATTTGAGCGCGACCTTGGCGGCCGGCCCTGGTATTCGCTGGTGGGCGGCAGCTATCCGAGCCGGGACGCCGCCGTGGCGGCACGGGCCCGGCTGCCGAAAGGGATCGCCGGTGTGTGGCCGCGCACCTTCGCCTCGGTGCACGAGCAGCTCAAGCCCTGATTGTTGCCCAGATAATACCGTAGCCTGGATGAAGCGAAGCGTAATCCAGGGCCAATCCCGATGGTGCCCCCGGGTTGCGCTGCGCTTCACCCGGGCTACGCGCTACTTCAGGGGTCGGCAAAAAACTGTCAACCCAATTCTAAAATGTCCCCTTTTCTCCCAAGCTGAAATGTCCCCTTGGTGAGTCCGGGGTCATGAGGGGACGAGGGGGCGCCTCATCTCCAGGGATGGTCCGGTGCAGGCCT